>CAZEXC010000082.1:0-4852 GCA_964516625.1 uncultured Oscillospiraceae bacterium
TGATGGCCTCGGCCAGAACGAACAGGGCCTCCTGATGATACACGCTCTTATTGGGGGTGTAAAAATCAATGGAGTGGTCATGGCGGGCGGAGCGATCCTCGTCGATAAAGGACTCCGTGATGGTCACGGCGCTCACGCCGCCCCGGGCGCGAACCTCATAGCCGTTTATACACTCCGGCGTGGGCGTGCCGCCGGGGAATACGGTGCGGTCGGTGGTCATGGGCGCGGCCACGACGCGGTTTTTGAAGGTGACGCCCTTGATGGTCAGAGGGGCGAACATATGAGGATATTTCATTGTGCCGACAGCTCCTTTTTGAAGATTTTACACGCTTTGTCATTATAATAACATCGCGCCCGATTCCGCGCAAGAACGCACATTCAGGTAAGAATCTTACCTTGAGGTGACCCGGCTTTTGTGCTACACTGTACCTGTTATGGAGGCCTGACAATGGAGATGAACGAGCAATATTTTGACATAACCCGCGACCCCTATAATCACATGATGCGGATTCTCTTCTGCCGCTGGAAGCCCTTTATCCTCATGGCCATGATTTTCGAGGGGGGAAAGACCAATTTCTCCGACTTTGTCAATCAGCTTCCCATCAGCCACAAGGTGCTGACGGAAAATTTGAAGGCCATGGAGTCCGACGGGCTCATTTACCGCACCGTCGTCCCGGAAACGCCGCCCCGGACGGAATACCGCCTGACGGAGGTCGGACTTTCCATGGTACCGCTGCTGCGGGCCGTGTATGACGCGGGCTGGAAGGACATGCGGCGCAAGGGTCTCCCCATCGACACGCTGGGGGAAATGTGGCACGGCTACCGGGAACGGGACGAGAGCTTTATGCGCCGGCCATACAAAAAAACAAGGCAGGGCGGCTGATAGCCGCGCCTGCCCTGCGTTTCATATACTGCTTTGGGAGCGGAGCGCATCCCTTCCGGCGCGGTTTTCCCGGTTCCCCGCCTCGCCGTCAGCCCACGGGCTCAAGGATGCCGTGGAGCACATACCGGGCGTTTGTGAACACATACGCGCAGGTGGACAGCGTCACGATCTTATCCTCCCCGGAAAGCGCAATGTCCGCCTGAAAATCCGACAGCTCCAGCCGCTCCTGGATATATGTGTCCAGCGCCTCGCCCGTCCTGTCATAGATGCGGTAAGCGTCGGAATCCGCGGCGGTGTGGTAGCCGCTGAAAAGCACAATCCGATAATTCTGCGCCGGCGTAAGGAGCCACATGACGGGGTGCTCCTCATAATAGCTCTGGTCGGACCAGTCCTCCAGCCCCGCGAACATCGAGCCGTTTTTCATGTGGTGGCCGTAAATGATGGTGTTGGCGTCCTGAAAATCCCGCTGGTTATAGCTGTCCACAAAAATAGCCGCCGAGCTGCTGTACGCCCCGTCGATGCTGTGGTGCAGATAAAAGGTGTTGTCCTCCCCCTGCACAACGGGATAATTGATGACCGTGTCCTCGCAGTATATCCAGCCCGTCACGTCGGGATTGACCGCCAGCAGCTCGTCAAAATCCACCTCGATGGGCGGATAGACGACCTCCTGTTCCACGATTTCCCCGCCGCTTTCCTCCGCTATGGCCGTTTCCCGCGGGGATACGACCTGCTCCGCCGTCTGCTCGTATAAGGCCCGGGTCACATGATAGGAGTATAAAATGCCGCCGAGCTTCGCCCCGGCAAAAATGAGCCCGGCGGCGCACACGGCGAACAGCACCCACAAAATCCCTTTTTTCACTCGCCCTGCCTCCCTAACGGAAATATCGGGCCCCCGACAGCTCTATCGGGGGCTTTTCGTCACTTTTTCGGATACGCTTCCTCCGGCTCGCCGCCATCCCGCGCCGGGCGGCTGAGTTCCTTAAGGCGGCTCCCCAGCGCGTAAAACATCAGCGCCACAACGGCAAGGCCCAGCGCGTACACCTTCCCCACGACGCTTGTATACAGCGCGGAGAGGTTCCCCAAAAACGGCGCGTGGTACGCCACTGTGCCAAGGACGCTGTCATAGGAGGGGTTCTCGATATCCGTCGATCTGTTCGCGTCGCCCTTGGTGACAAATTCGCCCTCAACGAGACGGTTCTCCACCACGCGGTGTATCACCACGGCGTCGCCGCTGTAAAAGGCGATGACCTCCCCTTCCTCGATCCCGGCCGGCTCCGCCCCTGTCACATAGACGATGCTTCCCGTCGGTATCGTGGGCTCCATGCTCCCGCTGACCACGTTGTAGATCTCATACCCCATCAGCCTCGGCACGGTCAGCGGCAGGCAAATGGCGATCAGCGCCAGCAAAATGAAAGTCCCCAAGCCGCTGCAAAGCACAGAGGCCGCCTTATAGCGCCTCTCCGTTTTGGTGCGGATCGGGGGCTTTCCGTTTTTCATGGTATAATTACACTGCCTTCGCTTTTTTCTTCAGCACGACCGCCGCCGTGACTGCTGCGGCGATGATGACCGCCGCCGCGGCGCACGCGCCGATGACCGCGCCGCGATTGGACGTCTCGCTCTCAGAGCCGGGCAGCTCCACGCCCTCGGCCAGCGGGACTTCCTCCTCGTCGAGGTTCATAAGATCCTCCGGCTCGACGTTTTCGGCCAGCGGGACTTCCTCCTCGTCCAGAGCGGTGAGATCCTCCCCCGCCGCGCCCTCGTCGGCTGCGGCAGCCGCGGCGGCCGCGCCCTCGGCGGCGACAGTCTCGGTCTGCGCCTCCACGGTGGTGACGACCTCGGTGACGACCTCGGAGTACACGAAGGTGAACACGTTCTCGCTTTCATCGGCGGAAAGGGTCTTTGTCACGTTCAGCGCATAGGGGATATAGCCCTCGACGTATACATACGTGGCGACCGGCATATCGCCGATGGTGCCGTAAAACGTCTGGCTCTCCGCCAGCTCGCTGCCGTTCACGTCGAGATACTGCACCACATAGGCCACCTGCTCGCCGGGGACGGTGTAGCTGGCGACGATATCGGTGTCGCCCGTCACGGTCAGGATATTTACGGATTCGCTGTAATCCTGCCCGCTGAGGATATAGCCGCGCACGTTATATTTGCTGTCCTCGCCGGTCGTCACAGCGCCCCTGAGATCGAGCTCCGTCTTGTACGGCACGCCGGTTATCACCAGCTTGTCGCCTGCGACGCTCGCGCTCTCATAGGTGCCGGACACGGCGCCCGGGTTCAGGCTCGCGCCGTCAAGGCCGCCGGTGGAGACCGTCACCGTGTAGGTATAGCCCTCCGCCGCCAGCGCGGGAAGACACAGGCACATCGCCATGACCGCCAGGGTGAGCCCCACGGCGAAAATTCTGACTAGCTTTTTCATCTCAAAACGCCCTCCCGTCAGTTCTTTTTCGACTTGCGGAGGCTGACGGCGGCCAGCGCCAGCAGCGCCACGCCGCACAGCGCGGTCAGCAGGATAAAGGGCATGGTCTGCATCCAGTCGCCGGTCTTGACCGCCGTTACGACCGTAGTATTCGTCACGTCCGCGGCTTCCTCGACCGCAAAGTTCATGCGGACGCTGGCCGACGTGTTCTGATAGCTGTTGATCTGGGTCATGCCGTCAAGGCCGATCTTCAGCGTGACGGCTGCGGAGCCGCCCGCGGCGATCTCGCCGAGGTACACATAATCCTCCAGGCCCTGGGTCGCGTCGGCCAGACCGTTTTCGCTGTCCTCGCCGCCCACCGATTCGCTGTTATAGATCTCCCGTTCCTCGTTCCCGGAGGTATAGATCAGCACATAGGTGTACGCGCCGCCGGAGGCCTCGCTGTTGTCCTCCAAGCTCTCCAGCACCTCGTTGGAAATGTACCAGTCGGTCGCGGCGGAGCTTTCGTTTTTCAGCGTGATTTTCTGGATAAGGGTATCGCCGGGCTGCATATTGCTCTCGATGTCGATGGTTTCGGAATAATCCTCCACCAGCTCCTTACCGGCGGTATAGGTAACGCTCTTCGTTTCCGCTTCGATGTCCTCGGCCATAGCGGGGACGGCCAGCGCCAACGCCGCGCAGCATATAAGCGCCAGGCAAACTAACTTCCGTTTCATCCTCGTCCTCCTTCTCAGCCGGTGACGCCGGTGATAACGCCGCTGTCGCTGATGGCGGCGTCAACGCCCCACGCGGCCTTGATAGCGGCCTGCGCGGAGTGGGTCTGCACCGCGTCGACCTCCGCCTCGACGACGAACGACACACCGTCGTACTCATAGACCGTAGTCAGGACATTGTCCTCGATCGTCTGATAACTGGGCTGGGCGATGTCGCCGCTGATGGTGACCGCCGTGACGAACGGCGCGGTACCATCGCCGGAGGCGACGGCGGCGGGATAATACAGAACCGTCCGCTCGCCGGAGCCCTCCGCCGTCGTGGAGGCCACGATCCACGCGCTGTCGTTATAGGTCAGATCTATCAGCTCCGGGGACAGGGTCGTCACCTTATTCCCCTTCGCGTCTACCCAGTATTTATACACCTGCGCGCGGACATACTCGTCGATCTCGCCGGTATTGACGGCGGCAAGCTTCACCGCGTATTCCTTATTGAGGGAAAACTCCTCCCCCTCGGGCACAAGCTCCGTCAAAAGCGCGTCGCTGCCTTCCTTCTCGTAGCCGTTTTCCGTCAGCGCCACGCCGATATTCTGCACCTCGAAGGAGCCGACATAGTTCTCGCTCTCCACGTTCAGCGCGGCGCGCACGCCGCCTATCGCGCTCATGGCAATCAGCGCCGCCGCGGCGATGAACAGCACCACGGGCAGCCACGGGAGGCCAGAGGCTTTTTTCTTCTCATTCATAACGCTTCAGCCCTCCTTAATCCCAGTCCGGCGTCGCCGTGCCGTCTATATAGACCACGGGCGCGGCCTCCTGCACGACGACCACGTTGAA
>CAZEXC010000082.1:4952-7503 GCA_964516625.1 uncultured Oscillospiraceae bacterium
GCGCCGTCTATGGCGATAGTCAGCTCGCTGGTGGATTGGCCTGCCGGTACGATTTCGTCATAGTACCAGTAGTCGTCGTTCTCGCCTTTGCTCCAGCCCTCGCCGGAGAAAGACAGCGTATAGGCGTCACCCGCGAAAGCGGACACGCGCACGAACACGTCGGCGTTGCCGGTGTTGTTCACGATGACGGTCTTTGTCCAGCTCCCGAACGTCTCTTCGATCGTCGTCTCGGCGTACAGCCGGATGGGCTGGCTGCCGGCGGCGCTGGTGGTATCGGTGAAGTAGGCCATCGCGCTGCCGACGGAGGCGGTCAGGACAAGCGCCGCCGCGCCCGCCGCCAGCCATATCCGTTTGCTTTTGAAAAATCCCTTCATCTGCGATCACCCCTCATTTCCCTGATTATAGGTCGGCGTCCAGTTCCATCTGCCGCCGTTTTCGGCGTCCGCTTCGTAATAGAAGCTGTTGGTGACGCTGGTGCCTGTGGTCTGGGAGGTCTCGTCAAAATCGTTCACGAACGCCGCGCCGTCCTCGAGATCCATCACGGCCTCGCCGTCGTCGTTATAGGAAACGATGTCCTCGCCGTTCTCGTCATGGGGCCAGCCCAGATGCAGGGTCTGGGCAGCTTCATATCCCTCCGCGAGGGTATAGCCCGCGCCGGAATAGATCTCCGTCACCGTCACGTCCGCGCCCAGAGGGATCTCCACGCTGAAGGTCTTCTCGTCCGCGCCGGTGAAGGTCAAAGCCTCCACGTCGCTGTAAACGCTCTCCCCGTCCAGAACGGCTTCGATCCGGAAAACGCACGTCACCACGCCGGACGAGGCGTTATACCGCGCAAGGGTCTTTGTGACGCTCACCGTCCCGTAAAGCGGGGCCGTCTCGTATTTCATGGTGACGGTCATGCCATCCTCGATGGTGTACATATCCGCGCCGGACCACTGGGTCTGGCCGTCGTCCGTGTACCCCTCCATGGAGGGCAGGGACACCAGCACCGGGCTGAAGGAGTACTCATGCTCCCCGGCCTGCACCGTTTCCACGGCCACCAGATAAAGCCCGGTCTCCAGTCCCTCGAAGTCCACCACGCCTTTTTCGGCTTTGCCCGTAACATCCGCTTCCGTCTCGGCGACAAGGGCGGCGGCCTTTTCGGCGGTCTCCTTCTGCTCCTCGGCGGTGGTCACGTCCCTGTACCCCGACAGATCGAGGCCTTCGAGAAGCGAGGCGTACACGTAATCCTCGTCCACGCTCGCCACCCGGTAAAGGCTCACCTCCGCCGGGACGGCGGCAAGCTCCTCCGGCACGTTTTCCGCCAGCTGCACACGCAGGGAACACTCCGCGCCTGTGTCCAGCGCGGCGGCGGACACCGCGCCCAGCATCAGCACGGCGATCACCGCAGCCGTCAGTGTTTTCCAAAGGTTTTTCATCGGATCCCTCCTCAACTCAATAGCTGTGTATGCTTTCCTTTGCCCCGGAAAACGGGGCGCGGGTCTTATCTGCGCTTTTTCTTTCGTCTGTATTTCACAAGCATGCCGCCCAGCAGCAGGATGATAAGCGGGATAGCCACGGCGGGCATGACGAGCAGACTGTCGATTTGCCGGGCCTCGTCCGTGATATTCAGCGCGGCGGCGGCTGCCTCCGTGCGGCGTCCCCGCACAAGGAGCCGGTGGGTGTTGATGCCGTAAGGCGTGCAGGTCATAAGCGTCAAATAATCCTCGCCGGACACGCGGCCCAGCGCCTCCATCTGATCCGGCTCGACGATGAGGATCTGATCCACCTCATAGGTCAGCGTCTCGTTCAGGATGGTCACCTCGAAGCAGTCCCCCACCTCGAGCTGGTCAAGGTCGGAAAACAGCTTCGCCCGGGGCAGGCCCCGGTGGGCGGACAGCACGCAGTGCGTCCCCTCGCCGCCGATGGGCAGGTACGTCCCCTCCAGATGGCCGACGCCCACGTTCAGGACGGCGGAGGACGTGCCGTGATAGATAGGCAGCTCCACGTCGATCTTCCCGATGGTGATATAGCCCATGATGCCGTTTCCCGTCAGGTCAAGGGCGGCCTCGTACTGGTCAAGGAGCTGGTCGTACTGGGTGAAGGGGAAGCTCAGGGACGCCAGCGCCGCGTTATAATCCTCCGCCACCTGCCAGAGCGCCTCGTATTCCTCCTCGCTCAGGCCGGACACGGCCTCGGTGTACGCCACGATGGCGCGGCTCTGGTGAAAGGAGTTCCACCAGTCGCTGACGGTGGGGTATAACAGCACGGACAGGCCCACGAAAAAGACGATAAGCAGTATGATGGTAGATACTCTGCCCTTTTTTTTTGCTCTCGGTTTTTTCATGGGGCTCTCCCTGCGGTTATTTTTGCCCGGCAGCCGGGCGGCGGCAGCGCCGCCCGGCCCCGTTCCGGGCCGCGCGCAAAGGGCGCGGCCCGCAGTCATTCATTTTACTCCTCGGAGGAGCCGTTCATGCGCTTTTTGGTGATAAGGAGGATCGCCGCGCCGGCCATCAGGATGATGCCGACCACCGTGAAGATGGTGGTGCCGATGCCGCCGGTGCTGGGAAGC
>CAZEXC010000083.1:0-7394 GCA_964516625.1 uncultured Oscillospiraceae bacterium
ATCGTTCCATATTCAAAGGATACGCCGTCACGGACATCATAGAGTTTGTATGTCCCCTCCGGGAAATCGGCAACATCCTCTATGGTCAACTCAATTTCCATTTCCAGACACCAGCTTTGTCAGGCGATTTATATTGCCCGCCCGACTATATTTGACCGGCGCGTCAGCGATACGCGCAGCTTATAAGATTATAATACGATCTCCCGGCGATTGGTGAACAGAGTATAAAAATTTTGTAAATCAGACGACCGGGCCATGCCGGATCTCCCGCCCGCGCCGGAGAAGCCGGACGCGCCGCGGAAAGCCGCCGCCGTCATGTGCTTTGGCTTACTCATGCTCCCTGCCTCCTTCAAAGGATCTCAGCTCCTCGATGTATTTCTCCGCGATGGCGCTCAGAGGCACCTGCTTTTTCTTTATGTAGCCGATGGTCATTTTCTCTTTCGTTTTCAGCGGGATCGCCTTGTAATACTCTCCGTTCAGCTCCTCGCATATGATGCCGCTGCAAAGGGTATACCCGTTCAGCCCCACCATCATGTTCAGGATCGTGGCCCGGTCGCTCACCTTGATGACCTGTCGATAGGGATAGGTGCTCAGCACCTCCTCGGCAAAGTAGAAGGAGTTCCCGCTCCCCTGCTCGAAGGACAGGCAGGGATAGGGCGCAAGCTGCTCGATGGAGATCTCCTTTTTTCCCGCCAGAGGATGATCTCTGCACAGGAAAACGGAGATGGAGCAATCGTACAGCGGCACGAATTCTATATCCCGATCATGAAAGAGCTTCGTCAGCACGCTTCGGTTGAAATCGTTCACATACAGCACTCCCAGCTCGCTTTTGAGGGTGTTCACGCGCTCTATGACCTCGCTTGTCCGGGTCTCGTGAACGGCAAATTCATAGTTCTCCGCGCCGTATGCCCGCACAGTCCGAATGAACGCGTCCACCGCAAAGGTATAGTGCTGCATGGAGACAGAAAACCTGCGCCGCCGGTTCTCCGTCATAAGATACTTGTTTTCCAGAAGTCTGTACTGATCGA
The DNA here is from genome assembly GCA_964516625.1 of uncultured Oscillospiraceae bacterium. Lineage (GTDB taxonomy): Bacteria > Bacillota > Clostridia > Oscillospirales > Oscillospiraceae > CAJOIG01. The sequence continues at coordinate 1,029 of CAZEXC010000083.1, forward strand.
GGATCTGCCGGGCATAGCCCAGAAATTCCTCTCCCTCCTGCGTCACCCGGATCCCGCGGTTCGTGCGAAGGAAGATCGTGATGCCAAGCTCCTGCTCCAGCTCACGCACAGCGCCGGAAAGCCGGGACTGGGACAGAAACAGCTCCTTCGACGCGCTGTTGATGGAGCCTGTGTCTGCGACCGTCACCACATACTGTATCTGTTGAAGGGTCATAAAAAGTGCCTCCCTGCGGCGGATAACCAGCTATCGGCAAAGCATATAACCGCGCCGGCCGTTGAAATGTTACAATATAGCAAAACAACAAAAGGTCGTGTTTGCTTGGATTTCAATACAAAGCTTCTGCATGGACGCGCCGTGAGCGCCTATTCGGACGGAGCCACGCTTCCGCCCATCGCCCAATCGAACGCCTATCAATATGAGGACTTTGAAACGCTGGAAAGGGTGTTCGCCCACAAAGCCATGGGATATGCCTATACCCGCATCGGGAACCCCTCCGTCGCCGCCCTGGAGCAGCGGATAAACGAGTTGGAGGACGGGATCGGCGCCGTGGCGGTCTCCTCCGGCATGGCCGCAATCACCCAGACGCTGCTTGCCATCACGGTTCCCGGCGATGAAATCATCGCCGCAAGCGGTCTTTACGGCGGCACCATCGACCTGTTCGGCGATCTCGAAAAGCTCGGCATCCATACCCGGTTCGTGCAAAGCATGGAGCCCGATGAGCTCGAACCGCTCATCACATGCCGTACCCGATGTATCTTCGGGGAGGTCGTCGCCAATCCGTCTCTGCGCGTCATGGACATAGCCGCCGTCGCTGAGACCGCCCATGCCCACGGCGTCCCGCTGATCGTAGACAGCACCACCGCCACTCCGTATCTTGTGAACCCCATCGCGCTGGGCGCGGATATCGTGATCCACTCCGCATCAAAGTACATCTCCGGCAGCGGGGACGCCATCAGCGGCATCATCGTGGACGGAGGGAAATTCCCCTGGGATTTCGGGCGCTTTGCCGCCCTGCGCGGCTTTGAGCGATACGGCAAGCTCGCCTTCATCACCCGGCTGCGCACCGATCTGCATGAAAATCTCGGCGGATGTCTCGCCCCCATGAACGCCTTTCTCGCCGTGCTTGGTCTTGAGACGCTGGGCCTGCGTATGGAGCGCATCTGTCATAACGCCGCCGCGCTCGCCAGGGCCCTCGCGGAGGCGGGCATAGAGGCCTGTCACCCGACGCTGAGCGCGCCGGAGCTGTGCCGGCGCCAGCTTCGCGGTCTCGGCGGCGGCATCCTCACCTTCCGCGCAGGCTCCCGGGAGAAAGCGCTCTCCGTATTGAACCGGCTGGAATACGCCGCTATCGCCTCGAACATCGGGGACGTCCGCACCCTTGTCATCTATCCCGCGTCCACGATCTTCCGAAAAAACACCGAGGAACAGCGCCGCGCCGCGGGCGTTTACGACGACACCGTCCGGGTATCCGTCGGCATTGAGGACACGGACGATCTAATCGGGGACTTCCTCCGCGCTCTGGACGCAGCAGGATAACCGTTTCTCTGTCTCCTCGTCCGTAAGGGGACGTCCCAGCCGCACAGCCTCTGTCAGCAATGTCTGATAGAGGCTCTTTCGCTGCGCCTGCGTCCGTATGCTTTCCCGGATATGGCCCCGGACGGAACGCAGCCAGAGCAGGATATCTTCCGCCGCATCCGGCAGCGCCCGGTCGATCCCGTTTTTGATGAGGACCGCCGCCGCGGGGCTCGCGCCCCCGGTGGAAACGCCGATGGATAGCGGCCCCCGGCGGATCAGAGCCGGGAAAAGGAACGAGCATTCCTCCTGCGTATCCACGACATTCACAGGAATACGCCTCCTGCGGCACAGCGCCGCGACCTCGCGGTTGACGGCGTTGTCGTTCGTGGCGGCGATGACGAGGATATACTCCGCACGGATGTCCTCGGGAGCGAATGCCCTGCGGATCAGTTCAACGCCCCGCATCCGCGCAAGCTCCGGGCGTATCTCCGTCGCAATCACGGTCAGCCGCGGCCCGTAATCGGCGAGCTTTCGCGCCTTATCCAGCGCCATGCGCCCGCCGCCGACGATCAGGATCGGCTGCGCTTCCAGGTCAATGAACAGAGGAAAATATGCCATTATACAGCGTCCCTTCCGCAGATATACCGCGGCCCGGAGGCCGTCTCGACCCGCTCCATCGTCACGCCGAACACGCGGGGCAGGACGCCGCCGCGAAAGACCTCCTCCGGCGGCCCGAGCGCCTCGAGCCTGCCGTTATCCAGCACCGCGATCCGATCCGACGTCTCCAGCGCCAGCGGAAGGTCATGGAGCACCAGCCCCACCGCTTTGCCCTCCGCCGCAAGACGCCGGGAAAGCTGTGTGACCTGAAGCTGGTGGGCGATATCGAGATACGTCGTCGGCTCGTCCAGAAGGATCGTTTCGGTCTGCTGAGCCAGCGCCATGGCGATATATACTTTCTGCCGCTGCCCGCCGGACAGCTCCGGCAGCATACGGGGCGCAAGCTCCACGCCGTCCACGGCCTCCAGCGCCCGAAGCGCGATCCCTCTGTCCTTATCCCCGACGTGACGGGGATAACCCAGATGAGGAAACCGGCCATGGAGCACAAGGCTCCATGCCGTGATGTCCGGCACGTCCCGGGACTGGGGCAGCCATGATATTTTCTGCGCGATCTGTCGGGGCTTCATGGCCGCGAGGCTTGCCCCGTCCAGCAAGACTCTGCCCTCCGACGCGGGCACAAGCCCGGCAGCAGTCCGCAGCAGCGTGCTCTTGCCGCCGCCGTTCGGCCCGACGATGGCCGTGACCAGCCCGGGCGGGAAGGAGAGGGTCACGCCGTCGAGAGCAGCGCGGCTGCCATAGCAAACGGAGATCTGATCAAGCTCCAGCATTTTTCCTTCCTCCTCTCTGCCGCAGAATGACATACAGGAAAAACGGCCCGCCCACGAAGGACAGAAGAATCCCTACCGGCAGCTCGTAAGGCGCGCACAGAAGCCGCGCGAGGACATCCGACGCCGTCACGAACGCCGCGCCGCCCAGCGCGGAATACAGCAGCAGCCACAGGCTCTCGCCCGCCGCCCGCCGCCGCGCCGCATGGGGGACGATGAGCCCCACGAAGCCCAGAAGCCCCGCCACGGATACGGCAGCCCCCGCCAGCGCCGCCGCGCAGGTGAGAAGCGCGATCCTGACGGGCCTCGCGCGCAGACCGAGACTGCGGGCGGTGTCCTCTCCCAGCGCCAGCACGTCCATATGTCCCGCCAGCGCCAGCGCCGCCGCGAAAAACGGCACGGCGACCGCAGCGGCGGGAAGGACGCGCCGCATCGTCACGCCGGAAAACCCGCCCACGCGGAAATCAGCGTAGGAGGCGAGCGCGTCCGGCGCCAGCGTCATGATGAGCTCCACCCCGCCGGACAGCACTGCGGACACGGCGACGCCCGACAGCACCAGCGTCAGCCGGGACGCGCCCGTCCTCTCGCCGATGAGCAGAACGAGCAGCACCCCGCCCAGCGCGCCCAGAAAGGCCGCGAGGGGCAGAAACGCCGCCGCCGCGGGAGCGGCAGCCATAACAAGCGTTACCGCCAGCCCCGCGCCTGCGTTCACGCCGATGATGTTCGGCGCGGCCAGAGGGTTTTGCAGCACCGTCTGGATGATCGCGCCGGAAACGGCCAGCGCCGCCCCGGCCAGCAGACAGCCGAGCGTTCGGGGCAGACGGGCATAGAGCACGATCCGCGCCGCGGCATCGCTTCCCCGGCCCATGAGCGCCGCCGTGACATCCCGGATCGGCAGCTTCACCGCCCCCAGACACAGGCTAAGAGCCGCGGCGAGGAGCACCGCGGCCGCCAGCGCGGATAAGAGCCCGGCATGCTTATTCGGTTGTGGAGGCGCCTCCGTAGAGGATGCTCGCAAGGTTTTCATAGGCGGTTCCCCATTCCGCGTTGGGCTTCAGATGATACAGGTTCTTGTCGAGAATATAAAACCGCCCCTCGGTCACGGCGGTCAGCCCGGCCCATGCGGGGCTTGAAAGCAGGGTATCGTTCAGCAGCGCCTCGGCGTCCGCCTGCTTTGAGCCGTAATAGACGACGAAGATATAGTCCGGATCCTCCGCGATGATGGCTTCCATGCTCAGCTCGTCCAAAAGCCCGTTTCCCTCGTCATCCGCGATATTCCGGCATCCAAGCGCGGCGAGCATTTCGCCCAGGACCGTGCCGTCGCTGCCCCGGGCCTTGCAGGAGGAGCCGGAGGCCCGGATATAGAGCACCGACGGCTCCGAGCCGTCCGCCATGGCAAGCGCGGCATCCACCCGCTCCTGTATGGCAGTGCCATACGTATCATAATTCTCCCGGCGCCCGGTGAGCTGTGTGCATATATCCAGCATGTGCAGATATTCGTCAAAATCATCCGCCCGGAAGTACAGCACGGCGTAGCCCATCTCCTCAAAGGTGTCGAGCCATTTCGTGTCGTTCACCATATTGGAGGCGGCAAGGATGAGATCCGGCTCCGCCGCGATGAGCGTCTCCAGCTCCACATCCTCCACCGAACCGAGGTCGGCGGCGTCCTCCGGCAGCGGCAGGTCAAAGCTCGTCCACGCATCCTCGGAGGCGGCGGCGATGGTTTCCGCGCCGCCCGCAAGGCACCAGATATCCGCGAAGCTGCCGGTGAGCGGAACGACGCGCCGCGGCTCCGCAGGGACATCCACCGTCCGCCCGAGGTCGTCCGTTACCGTAACCGTATCGGCGGCTGCTTCGGTTTTCGTCTCCGCCGCGCCGCAGGCGGGCAGGAGCAGAAAGGCAAGGATCAGCGCCGCGGCGATCGTACGCTTATACATAGCGAAGCTCCTCTTTTTCCGCGTCGTTCCCCTCGATATGAAAGGAATTGAGCGCGGGATATTGCCCCGCGAGGGAGAGGATCAAATAGCTGGCGCCGCTGTCGTAGGCAAGGCGCTTGTCCTCCGCGCTGGGACGGGAGGGCGTCTCCGGGTGGCTATGCCAGTTGCCCAAGGGCCTCCAGCCGTTTTGACGCATATCCTTCACCGCGGCAAGCTGCTGGCCGGGATCGAGCGAAAAATGCTCCCGGCTGTGGTCTTTGTTCTCCAGAAGGTAGACCCTTTCCACATGCTTGTCGCCGTTTTCGTCCACCGTCCCGCCCAAAAGGCCGCAGGCCTCCTCCGGGAGATTCTTCCGGGCATGTTCCACGATGTCATCATAATCGGTTTTTCGCAAAAAAATCATTTCAGTTCGCAGACCGCCTGTTCGTAGTCGATGAGCCGCGTGATGGTTCGGCGCTCGGAGCACACGGCGCAGTTACAGTCTCTGGGTACTTTTATGGTGCGGAAGCTCATTTTCAGCGCGTCATAGGTCAGAAGCCGCCCTGTCAGCAGCTCGCCCGCGCCGGTGATATACTTGACGGCCTCCATCGCCTGTAGACAGCCGATGACGCCCGCCATGGCGCCGATGACCCCGGCCTGCCTGCAGGTAGGCACGGCGTCCCTGGGAGGCGGACTTTTGAATACGCAGCGATAGCACGGCCCCTCGCCGGGAACGTATGTCATGAGCTGCCCGCTGAAGCGGATGATCCCCGCATGGCAGAAAGGTTTTCCCGCCATCACGCAGGCGTCGTTTATGAGAAACTTCGCGGGGAAATTGTCCGTCCCGTCAAGGATGAAATCATACTCCGCGATGATGTCGGCGATATTGCCGGAATAGATGAATTCCCGATAGGTTTTCACGGTGATATCCGGGTTGATGGCAAGCATCGACTCCTTTGCCGACTCCACCTTGGGCTTTCCGATGTCCGCCGTGGCGTGAATGACCTGACGCTGAAGGTTCGACAGATCCACCACGTCCGCGTCCGCGATGCCGATGACGCCCACACCCGCCGCCGCGAGATACAGCGCCGCGGGAGCGCCAAGACCGCCCGCGCCGATGATAAGGATCTTGGCGTTCAATAGCTTTTTCTGTCCCTTGACGCCGATCTCCTTGAGGATGATATGCCGGGAATAGCGTTCAAGCTGTTCGTTCGTAAAGGCCATTTATCGACCGCCTCCCATGAAGTACAAAAACTCCACCTCGTCGCCGTCCTGCAGGACGCGGGTTTTGCGATCCTCGGTGGCGAGAAATTCATCGTTCACCGTCACGGTGACGTACAAAGGGGATTCCACGTTCTCGGCGGCGATGAGCTGCTCCACCGTCAGCCCGTCCGCGTATTCCTTTTTTTCTCCTGCAACTGTGATCTTCATAGCGGTAAACTCCTTTTTATTCGCCGATTTTTCGTACGATCAGGTCATAGGTTCCGTCGTCGTTTTTTATGAGCTTCAGGATCTGATGCCCCTCCTCCTTGATGCTGCGGGGGACGTTCTG
>CAZEXC010000084.1:0-7376 GCA_964516625.1 uncultured Oscillospiraceae bacterium
GGAGCCGCGCCCGCGGCGCTCTGATAGCAGTCCTGCGCCGTGCAGCGTTTGCGGCGGTGCATGTTCCACTCTGTCGTGTTATTTTCGAGGCTCCACAGAATATTGCCCGCAGCGGCTTCGGCGATCTCGCAGCCCGGCGTCGTGGTGATGACCTGACAGATCTCGCGTACAAGCTCCACGTCGTCATCCTCGGCATTGCCGGTGGTGAGGTCGGTCAGGATCTGAGAAAGCTGAGTCATGCCGTCGCGGCACATAACGGTCTTGCCGCAGTTGCCCTCGCGGGCCAGCTTCGCGTTTTCCAGCGCCCATTTTACAGGGCACATACCCTCCTTCAGAGTATCTCTGGAGGGGATCATATCGACATTTTGATTGCAGTACATTTCCGCGCCTCCTTACTTGATGGAATATTCCGTCCACAGACGGGTCTTGGCCACATCCTTGCGCAAATCGCACTGGAGGCAGCGCGTGGCCTCGCACTTGGCCTGATCGCAGGTATAGGTGGTGAACACGGATTGATCCGGGTTTGCAAGGCGCTGCTCGGGCGTGAGAAGCTCCATCTCGATCTTGGGGAGCCTGCCGAAGTCGGGATGCTCTCCGATCTCGGGGTCGCGCACGCGCTCAACGAGCGTCTCGTCGATCTCGCCGTCGCCGCCGAGATATTTGTCCACGATGGGGACGACCTCGCGGGCCTGAGCGATGGCCTTTATGACAAAGCTGATGCCGGTGATGACGTCGCCCGCGGCGAATACGCCGTCAAGGCTGGTGATGTGCTCGGGCTTGCCGTTTTCGGGGTTGATGGGGAAGCCGCGGCTAAGCTCGATGCCGAAGTTTTCAAAGTCGTCCAGCCCCGGGCGCTGGCCGGTGGCGAATATCACGGAGTCGCAGGGGATGACCATTTGGCTGCCCTCCTCCGCGACCTCGGTGACGCGGCCGGTGGCCTTGTCGTAGGTGGAGGAGATGACGGTATGTACCCGCAGGCCGGTGACCTGATCGGGCGTGCCCTCGATGGCCTCAAAGCTGCGGCCGGGATAGGAGACGATACCCTCCTCGCGGCCCTGAACCTGATCCTCCTCGTCGGCAAGGATCTTGTCGCCCTTCTCCAAGCAGGCAAGGTTCACGGTGATGCCCTGGCGAACCAGCGTGCGGGCGCAGTCGTAGCCCACGGAGCCCGCGCCGATGATGCAGACGGTCTTGCCGAGCTTTTCCATGCTCTCCCCGGCGTGTATCTCGGCGAGGATGTCGATGGCGGTATAGACCTGCTTGAAGTCGGAGCCGGGGATGGGGAGCTTTTTGCCCTTGGAAACGCCGGCGGCAATCAGCACCGCGTCATAATCCTTCTTCAGCGCGGCAACGTCGGAAATTTCCCGGTTGCACTCATACTTGACGCCGGAATCGACGATGTATTGCAGCTCGGCCTGAACATGCTCGAGCGGCAGACGGTAGGAGGGCATACCGCTGGTCATGGGGCCTCCAAGCTGGGGGCGCTTTTCGTAGACCATGACGTCATGGCCCAGCTTGTTGAGGTAATAGGCGGCGGTCATGCCGCAGGGGCCCGCGCCGATGACGGCGACCTTCTTGCCGGTGCGGGGCTTCATAAAGCCCTTGTCCTTCCAGGACTGTTCCTTATCGTTTTCCACGGCAAAGCGCTTGAGATCCCGGATGGACAGAGCCTCGTCCAGCGCCTTGTGCTTGCAGCCGAGCTCGCACAGGTGGTTGCAGATGTAGCCCAGCGTGTGGGGGAAGGTGACCTTCTCGCGGATGATGCCCACGGCGTCGGAATAGCGCCCTTCTCTGACGGCGCGGATGTAAGCGGGGATATCGATATGCGCCGGGCACTCCACCTGACAGGGCACGATGCTCTCGTCCGCGGGTACGTCCTCCCGGAACAGGCCGTCCGCGTCGGTCAGCGCGCCGGTGGGGCACACGGCCACGCACGCGGAGCAGAAGCGGCAGCCCGCGTCGAGCAGGGGCTTGTCATCCTTCGTGCCGATATAGGTCTCGCCGTTTTTCTTGTTGTACTGCAAAACCCCGGCCTTACGCAGATCCTGACAGGCGCGGACGCAGCGGCCGCACTGGATGCAGCGCTCCATCTCCCGGTTTATGATGGGGTTGTTGGTGTTGATGCTGTTGCAGTTTTTGATGACGTGGTGCATACGGGAATGCACGACGCTGAGATACTGCATCAGGGTCTGGAGCTCGCACTTGCCGAAGCGCTTGCAGCCGGTGCAGTCATGGGGGTGACCGGCGAGCATCAGCTCCATCGCCATGCGGCGGCGGTGCATCAGATCCTCGTTCTTGGTGGTGACGCGCATCCCGTCCTGAACCGTTACCTCGCAGGAGCACATCACATTGGACATCCCTTCGATGTTTACCACGCACAGCTTGCAGTTGGACTGTACGGGCAGATCGGGGTGTGAACACAGATGGGGGATGTAAATGTCGGCGGCGAGGGCGGCCTCCAGCACGGACTGCCCCTCGACGGCCTCTATCTCCCGTCCGTCAATGTAGAGTTTGACCATTTTCAATGACACCTCATGCTTATATTTCTTCTGATGCTTCTAATATTAACACATAAATCGACGTAATGGTAGTCTTATTTTTTATAAAATTCTGGTGTTATGAATGATTTTGCCGGCGCAGAAGATCCGCCGGCGATTGACATGCCCGCGAAAGCGGTGATATACTATGAAATACAAGAGCTGAGAGAACCGGCTCCGGCGGCGGGGCGGCGCCGCCGCGAGGATCGCCGGGACGGATAAGCTTATAGAGAAATCTGCGGAAAAAGAGGAACAATCATATTGAAAAGACGGGACGGGCTGGGCGTTATCCTTCTGCCCTTTGATATCGGCGCGCTGGCGCTGGCGGTGCTGTGTACCGTCTGGAGCGGCGTTTCCCGGCTGTGGGCGCCGCTGGTGTTCATCGGCTCGTGGCTCGGGTGGTTCATCGCGCTTCTTCTCCTGTACGTCCTGTTCGTATGGGTCATGTCCCTGACGGTGAATATGAAAAAGCCCGTGCCGCCCCGGAACTTTCCCGCTTACCGGCGCACCGTCGTGTACGTCATCGGCCTTCTGTGCAAATTCGCGCGCCTGCGTATCCGAACGGAGGGCGCGGAGAAAATACCGGACGGGCGGGTGCTCATCGTCTCGAACCACCGCTCGAACTACGACCCCATCGCGACGGTATGGGCTCTCCGGCGGCGGGATACGGCGTTTATCACCAAGCCGGAGAACCTGAAGATCCCCATCGCCGGGCCCATGATATACAAAGCCAATTTCCTCCCCATCGACAGGGAAAATCCCCGCCGCGCCATGGAAACGATACGGGCCGCGGCGGAGCTTTTGAAAAACGACGTGGTCTCCGTGGGCGTGTACCCGGAGGGGACGCGCTCCCGCGGGAAGGAAATGCTCCCCTTCCACAACGGCGTTTTCAAGATCGCGCAGAAGGCGGACGCGCCCATCGTGGTGCTTTCCGTCTCCTCCACGGAGAACATACATAAAAACTTCCCCCTGCGCCGCACGGACGTGCTCCTGCGGGTATGCGCCGTCCTGAAGGGGGACGACCTGAAGCAGACCACCGCCGAGATAGGCGCCCGGGTGCGCGGGATACTGGAGGACAGCCTTTCCGGGCGCGAGGCCGTGTGCGTGTAATGCAGGGGCGTCGATTTTTTGTCAGGAAAATTGCAAAAGGTAGTTTCTTTCGAGCCCGATATGTGCTATAATACAACAAAACGATGGATGCCGTGTGTGAGCATGGCCTTCCGAGGGGAGGGGCGGCAATGAACAAAAAGATAGCCGCGGGCGTTGCCGTGACGCTGGCCGCGGCCAGTATTGCGACGAATCTGGCTTTCGAGCCGTCGGAGCTTCTCCACAGCGCGGATTATCTCAGCAGTCACACCCGGTATATGCAGACAGGCGAGCTCGGCGACTATTCCATCGAATACTCCGAACCCGAAGAGCTGGGGAAAAAAGACGCCCTGCGCCTCTGGCTATTGAAGCTCCCCGTACCTGTCAAGGCTCTCTTCCTGCTGCCGCTCTGGCTCCTCGGCGCGCTGCCGGTGGCCGTCGGGACGGGCATCGTCTCCGCTTTGGCTCCCGTCTGGTCGCAGGTGGCCGGGTTCCTTCTTCAGGCCGGTGTCCTCGTCGGCGTCTTCTGTCTTGTGTATAAGCTCGTTTTCCCGAAGCGGAAGGTAACGGAGCTCTTCAAAAAGAAAAACCGCCGCTGGCTCTTTCTCGGCGCGGCAGCGGTGGCGGGGGCAAACCTCCTTCTTTCTCTGGCGTGGCCCGAATGGAGCGCGGCCCGCGTCGTGCTGATGGTAGCGGTCGGCTTCGGCATCCTGTGCCTTTTGTGGCGGCGGATATGCGGCAAGCTCAAAGGGCCGGAGCCAAAAACAGTCCGGCGCCGTCTGGAGCTTGAATACGCCAATAACTGAATCAGAACCGGGACGGGTCAGGCGAAACGCCTGACCCGTTTTTTATATTTTCCTGTTGACAAAGCTGTTCTTTCTGTATATACTGTTTATATACAGTTTGCACAGAAGGAGGCGCGATATGGATCTGTTCATCGACGTGCGGAGCGGCGCGCCCATATACGAGCAGATATATTCCCAGATAAAGGCGCACATCGTCTGCGGGACGCTGGAAGAGGACGCGGCCCTGCCGTCTATCCGGGGACTGGCAAAGGATCTGCACATCAGCGTCATCACGACTAAACGCGCCTACGACGAGCTGGAAAAGGACGGGCTCATCTACACCGTGGCGGGCAAGGGCAGCTTTGTGGCAAAACGGAGCCCGGCGCTTCTGCGGGAGGAGAGCCTCAAGGAGATAGAAGCGCACCTGCGCGAGATACGGCGGCTGGCCGCCCTGTGCGGCCTGAGCCCGGAGAACGCTGCGGAGATGCTCCGCCTGACATGGGAGGAACAGGTATGAACGCATTGGAGATACGGGGGCTCAAAAAGGATTATCCGGGCTTTTCGCTGGACATCGGGGAGCTCACGCTGCCGGAGGGCTGCATCATGGGGCTGGTGGGGGAAAACGGCGCGGGCAAGACCACCGCCATAAAGCTGGTTCTTGACATGATAAGGCCGGACGGCGGCTCCGTCGCGGTGCTCGGCCGGGATAACCGGGAGGACTTCCGCCGGACAAAAGAGGCGCTTGGCGTCGTGCTGGGCGAGGCGGGCATCCCCGACCTGACCGCAAGGCAGGTGGGCAGGGTCATGGCCCGGGCTTTTCGGAGCTGGGACGCGGCGGGCTACGAGCGGCTGCTGAAGCGGCTGGACATTCCCGCGCACAAGACGTTTTCCAAGCTCTCGCAGGGCATGAAAATGAAGCTCGGCATCGCCGCGGCGATGTCCCATGGCGCGCGGCTTCTCATTCTGGACGAGGCCACAAACGGTCTGGATCCCGTCGCAAGGGACGAGGTGGCGGACATGCTGTGGGAATTTACCCGTGAGGAGGGACATTCCGTTTTCATCTCCTCCCACATCACCAGCGATCTGGAAAGGATATGCGACTATATCGCGTTTCTCCACAGGGGGCGGATCCTCCTGTGCGGGGAAAAAGACGCGCTTTTGTCGGAATACGGGCTCCTGCGCTGTCCGACCGCGCGGCTTGACGAGCTGGAGGCGTCCGCCGTCGTGACCCGGCGCGACACGCCCTATGGATCGGAGGCCATCGTCCGGCGCGGCGGCGTGCCGGCGGGGACGGAGCTGCAAAGCGTTGGCATAGAGGATATTTTTGTCGCTATGGTAAAGGGGGAGAGAAAATGAAGGGTCTGCTTCTGAAGGACTGCTATGTGGCCGCGCGTTCCTGCCGGGTGCATATCGGGCTCATCGTCCTGCTGACGCTCCTGTCGCTGTTTGTCGACGCAGGGCTTATCTGCCTGCTCTATCCCATTATATTTGCGGGGATGATACCCACATATATCCTTTCCGTGGACGAGAAAAGCGGCTGGAGCGGATATGCCGAGACGCTCCCCTATGACCGAAGGGACATCGTAACGGGCAAATATACTGTCGCGCTTATCTCCCTGTGCGCGTCGGCGCTGTTCATGGTCATCGTGTGGAGCGTCCGCGTCGCCGTCAGCGGCGGAAGCATGACCGCGCTTTTGCGTACTGTGGCGGCGGTATTGTCTCTGGGCCTTCTCTTTCCCACGGCGACGCTTCCTTTCATGTTCCGCTTCGGCGCGGACAAGGGGCGGCTGGCCGCGACCGGCGCGGCGGCGATCCTGGCTGTCGCCGCGGCGTTCATCGCGATAACCGCGGACCCGGACGGCGCGGCCATGGGCATATCTTTTGCCCGGGAGACCGACCCGACGGCCTATCCGTCCCTGATCCTTCCCGCCGCGATTATCCTGTTCGTCCTTTCCTGGCGTCTGTCCATAGGACTGTATAAAAAGCGGGAGCTGTAAAAAGCGCAGACAGCTCCCCGTTTTCCCGAAAATCTCTCTGAAAGCCAGGCGTCATCGGATATGCAGGCCGAGCCGAAAAAGCGTCCCTCGCTCAGGCGGAGCCGGTTTTATGCCATATTTTAAAACGCCTTTCCTGCTTATTCAGGGCTTTGCTTTCCATATTCATTCTCTTCAGCAGGATCTTTCTGTATCTGATCGAGCGATAGGCCGCGAGCACGATCCCTTCAACATCAACATCTGTATATTCCTTCTCTTTCGCGCGTGTATCCTCAAAATAGTCCTTCAGAGAACTGAAAAACAGCAGCAGCGGTATGATCGAAATAAGGATACCGGCAAATAACGCCGTCTTCTGGAAATTCGGCCAATCGGGAAAGATGACCCGGATCAGCATATATAGTCCCGCGGCTGCAACAGGAACCAGAAGAAGACCGTACCCGGGCTGCTCTACAGTCAAAGTATCCCACATTTCATCAAGAGAATCCATCTTCTGTTCTGCATATTTGCCAAAGACATCCTCCGCTGCATCTAAATAGTACTTGTCGCGCTCGGAAAGGCTCTGCTTACAGTCCGATCTGCTGTAATATGTATACCGCCGCTCTTTTCTGACGGCATAAGGGGAAGATTCGCTTTCCATTCTCATTCCGAACGCCAGATATTTCTTTTCCGCCGGAGCGTCGGTTCTTGCGCCGTTAGCAAGCAGATCATCCTCCAGCCTGCAATCCACTTCTTTTCCGATATGGTCCAGTAAATTGGATACCAGATCCCCTCCGTAGGATTCTTTGATCTTCGACGGAAAGCTGTCATAGTCCGCACACGGATCGATCAAGTCCTCAAACACGGAGCTCATTCCGCTTTTTGCCGTTCCGTCAAAAAGCTCCGGGAAAAGCTCCTTGTCCGTGGGGAGCTTTACGCTTTCGATCCTCTTTTCCAATTTTCTGCTTTTGATACTCATAGCGTGTTCCTCTCTTTTT
>CAZEXC010000085.1:0-7336 GCA_964516625.1 uncultured Oscillospiraceae bacterium
GCGTCCCCGGTCAGCGCATTTTTTCCGCAAATTTTCCTGTATCGCCCGCTGCGGGGAATATTTCTCTGTCTCAAGGTAAAGAATAACGGTACAAATCGAGATGGAGGTCAAATCATGAAACTATCGAAAGCGGCCGTTTCACTGCTTTTGGCATTTTCGCTCTGCGTCACCCCGGCGCTGGCCGAGGAAGACAGCATCGAAGATACGCACAATACCGCCCCCGTGGCGGAAAACATGGAGCTCGAGACATATCGCGGCGTGTCCGTCGGCGGGCAGCTCAGCGCCTATGACGCGGACGGCGACGCCCTCTCCTTCGAGATAACCACCGAGCCCATGAAGGGCAGCGTGGAGCTGGCGTCCGACGGGCATTTCGTCTACACCCCCAGAGAAAACAAGCGCGGCAGGGACTATTTCGGCTTCCGCGCCACGGACGCGGCGGGCAGCGTCTCGCAGGAGGGCACGGTCATCATCCGGCTCGTGAAGCAAAAATCAAAAATAACCTATTCCGACATGACCGGCAGCGCCGCCGAATACGCGGCCATCGTCCTGACGGAAAACGGCGTTTTTACCGGCGAATACGTCGGCTCCGACTATGTGTTTGATCCCGACGATACCGTCACGCGGGGGCAGTTCCTGTCCATGTGCATGACGGCGGCGGACTGCGGCCTTCTTCTCGGCGTGAGCTCCACCGGCTTTGAGGACGACGGCGACATCGACGGCTGGCTCAAGCCCTATGTGGCCACGGCGCTGCTCGACGGCTATATCCAGGGCACGGCGACGGAAACGGGCGCGCTCTTCCGCCCGGCGGACGAGATCACCCTCCGGGAGGCCTGCGTCATGCTCAACTCCATCCTCAACGTGACGGACGTGGTGAGCGTCGCGTCCTATATCGACTGGCCGGAAGCCGAGGGCGCGCAGGCCGTCGCGAACCTCGCCGCCTGCCGCGTCATACCCGACGACTGGGACGACCTCGACGCCGTCCTTACCCGGGCGGAGGCCGCGCAGATCCTCCAAAGCGCCATAGCGCTTCTCGAAAGCCGCTGAAACAGAAAAAGGCAGGATGAGCCCGGGGGCTTTCCTGCCTTTTTAAATTAAAGTTCCTTTTTCGGCTCGGCGACGACGGTGCGCTGCTCGGTATAGACGACCCGACCCGGCCTTGCGCCCCGCGGCTTTTTCACAAAGCGCGCCGCCGTCACGTCCACAGACACGCGCCCGGCCTGCGCCCCCTCGGAATAATACGCCGCCAGACACGCCGCCTCGTAGACGGATCGCTCGTCCGGCCGGGCGTCCTGACAGCGCAGGATAACGTGCGCGCCGTGGAGCTTCTGCGCGTGCAGCCACAGATCCGTCCGCCGGGCGACGCGGAACGTGAGTTCGTCGTTTTGCAGATTGTTGCGCCCGACGAGAACCTGCAGCCCCGCCGACGTCGTAAAAAGGAGCGGCTCGGCGGGCTTCGGCTTTTTCCCCTTCTCCGGCTTTTTCGGCGGCCTGATATAGCCCGACGCCACGAGCTCCGCGCGGATGTCGTCCACATCCTGCCGGTTCTGCGCTCTTCCCAGCTCCTCCGCCACGGAGCCAAGATAGGCAAGCTCCGCGCGGTTTTCCTCGATGAGCGCGGACAGATGCTGGCGCGCGGTCTTTTTCTTCGTGTATTTCTTATAATACGCCGCGGCGTTCTGCTGCGGCGATTTCCGCCTGTCCAGCGGTATGACCGTCAGGGGCGCGTCCGGCTCGTAAAAATCCTCCAGCGTTATCTCGTCCAGTCCCGGCTCCATGCGCCAGATATTGGCCGTTATGAGGTCGCCGCGGCGCTTGTCCGTCTCCCGATCCTCCGTTGCGCCGAGCTCCTCCAGACGCAGAGACAGCTTCCGCTCCGTGCGCGCCGTGGCGGTTCGCACAAGCTTCGCCATGGACTTCGCGCGGTTTTTCAGGTGCTCCGCCCGATCCTTTTCGGCGTAAAACGCCTCCAGAACCGCAGACCAGCCGGGATAACGGACAGACTCCACCGCCGGCCCGTACTGTAAAACAGGCATGAAGGTGAAGTCCCTGGCCCGGCCATCTTCCACAAGCATATAGGGCGCGCGCTCCATCCCATCCAGAGACGCCGGTTCCGGCGGCAGCCCCCGCGCCTCCATCTCGCGCCGGATAAGCGGCGACAGGCCGGAAAACCGCCCCGGCTCCGGCTTTGGGGGCAAGCGGTAGATAAGCCCCGGCAGGAGCTGGCGCACGGGGCTCATATCCGCGTCCACCCGCCGGGCCGCGTCGATGATGCGGCCATCGGCGTCGATGAGGATAAGGTTCGCGTTCCGGCCGAGAAGCTCCGCCGCAAGGGTTTTCTTCACGCTTTGCCCCATCTCGTCCACGGCGGCAAGCCCGAACAGAAGTATCCGCTCCCGCTCCGGCCGGGTCACGCTCTCGATCCGCGCGCCGGTAAGGTGCTTGCGAAGGAGCATACAGAACATGGGCGGCTGGGCCGGGTTTTCGTATTCCGCGTCCGTCAGACACACGCGGGCGCTTCCCGAGCCGAAGCAAATCAGGAGCCGGCGTCCCCTGAGCGCCAATATCACCGTGTCCTTTTCCGGCTGGCGAATCTTGTCGATCTTCATGCCGACGAGCTCTTCGGCCAGCTCTCTGGCCAGTTCTTCGGCAAATATGGCGTCAAGAGGCATGATCGTCCTCCCAAATATGACCGAACAGCGTCTCGATGCGCTCCGGCTGTCCCGTCAGCCACAGCCATCCGAACAGCGTCTCCAGCGCGGTCGCGGCGTGGTACTGGGCGACGGTGCAGCCGGGAGGGCAGGCATGGACGCGGGCATTCCGCCCCCGGCGGCACACGGCATATTCCTTCTCCGTCAGGTACGGCAAAAGCGTCTCCATAGCCAGCGCCTGAGCTCCGGCGGAAACATAGGCCACCGTTTCCCGGTGCTGGTCGGCAAGCTTTTTCGCGCCCTGACGGGCCAGGCTCCCGCGCACAAGAAGCTCGTATACCGCGTCCCCGACATGGGCCAGATTCAAAACAGGCATGGCCGCGAGCTCGCCGCTGTCCATGGGCGCATGGACGGGCGTCATAGCGCTTCCTCCTGCCACGGGGCCTCGTCATCCTCGTCCTCGTCCCCGTCGGCCTCCGGCGCGGTCATGGTCTCTGTCTCCCCGGACGGCTCCCCGTCGGCGGGGTCCGCAAAATCGCTGTTTTCCGCCACCTCGGCAAACTCCCGGGCAATGGTGTCCACGGGGGCTGTCCCGGCGGAATACTGCATCTCCTGCCACTGCTGCTTCGTTATGACGATCTGGCGCGGCTTCGAGCCCTCGTAGGGCCCCACCACGCCGATCTCCTCCAACTGGTCTATCAGCCGCGCGGCGCGGGAATAGCCGAGCTTCAGCCGCCGCTGGAGCATGGATACGGACGCCTGTTTGGTCTCGAAAATAACGTCCACCGCCTGAGGCAGGAGCTCGTCGTAATCGTTTTTTGCCTTGGCGTCCCTGTCCTCGCCGCCCTTGTCGCTTTTGTCCTCCGCCGCTTTTTCCATCTCGGCGATTATCTCGTCGCTGTACTCCGTCTCGGCTTCGCGCTTTACAAAGTTTACGATCTCCTCCCGCTCCTCGTCGGTGACAAAAGCGCCCTGCACGCGCAGAGGCTTTCCGATGCCGATGGGGGAATAGAGCATATCGCCCGCGCCGATGAGCTTTTCCGCGCCCTGCTGGTCGAGGATGATGCGGCTTTCCATCGCGCTCGACACCGCGAAAGCGATGCGGCTCGGGATGTTGGCCTTCATAAGGCCGGTTATCACATCCGCCGACGGGCGCTGCGTCGCCACGACAAGGTGCATCCCGGCGGCGCGTCCCATCTGCGCCACGCGGCAGATGGATTCTTCCACCTCCTTGGATGCCACCATCATAAGATCCGCAAGCTCGTCGATGATGATGACGACCTGCGGGAGGGCGGGCTTGTCCTCGTTTTTCAGCACGGCGTTATACCCCGCAAGGTCACGCACGCCGACCTCCGAAAACAGCCGGTAGCGCTTCAGCATCTCCACCACCGACCACTGCAGCGCGCCCGCCGCCTTTTTCGGGTCGGTGACAACGGGCACATACAGGTGCGGCATACCGTTATAGATGCCGAGCTCCACCATCTTGGGGTCTATCATGATCATGCGGACCTCGTCCGGCGTGGATTTATACAAAAGGCTCAGGATAAGGGAATTGATGCACACGGATTTGCCCGAGCCGGTGGTTCCGGCGATGAGCACGTGCGGCATCTTGGCGATGTTGCCGATGATGACGTTTCCGCTGATGTCCTTTCCCAGGGCCACGCTCAGCTTCGACTTGGCGCTTCGGAACGGCTCGGAGTCTATCACGTCCCCGAGCCACACGGTCTTCACGCTGCGGTTCGGCACCTCCACGCCCACGGTGGAGCTTTTGTCCGGGATAGGCGCGATACGCACGCTGGAAACGCCGAGACTCAGGGCGATGTCCCCGGCAAGGTTCGTTATTTTATTGAGCTTCACGCCCCGTTCGAGCTTGAGCTCGTACCGGGTGATGGACGGGCCGTGGATAGCGCCGGTGATGTTCGCGCCCACGCCGAAGCTGCGGATAGCCGTCTCGAGCTGGGCCTCGTTTTCGTCCGTCTGCCCGTCGTCTGCGCCGTCGCTGCCGTCGCTCCGATTGAGAAGGTCGAGGGAGGGGAAAATATACTCCGGCTGTTCTTCCTCCTCCGACGCGGCGATATCCGCCGCCACGGCGGCGGCCTCGGCATCCTTGTCGATTTTGAGCTTTTCCGGCGCGGGGCCGGCCGCGCCCGCGTCCATGTCCGCGGACTGTATCTCTACCCCGGCAATCTCCGAGGCATCCTCCAGAGACAGCGGCTCCACGTCCCTCATGTCCACAGCCGGCTTTGCCGGTTTTTCGGCCTTCGGCCCGGCTTCCTTTTTATGCGATCCCGGCGTCTTCCCCGCCGGTGCGGGGGCTTTCTCCGCCTGCTCGGCCCGCAGCGCCGCCGCCACCCGGGCCGCTGCGGACGGGTCTATGTCCATCTCGGCGAAAAGATAGTCCTTCCGCTGCTCCCAGTCCTCGTCATACAGCCGCCGGGCGGCGGGCTTTTCAGGCGCTTTGGCGCTCCTGCCCGTCCGGCGGGCGGAGGGCTGGCCGTCCAGCGGGAAAATATAGTCCTCCGGCGAGAAATAATCGTCCTCGCTCGTTTCCTCCTGCCTGTAATCCTCCGGGTCATAGTCGAGCCTCGGGCGGCTTTTATACCTGTCCCAAAGCTCCGGCAGGGACAAATCCGCCGCCTCCAGCAGCATGAGGGCATGGGCCGCGAGCAGCACAAGGAAGCCGCCTATGACGCCCACGGATTTTTTCAGCGCGATGCCGATGACGCCGCCGAGAACGCCGCCGCAGCGTTCTTCCGTGTCCTGAGCGAGCTGCCACAGCAGCTTTGTCCCGCCGGAAAGCCCCTGCGCGAATATGCCGTCCCGCGCGCAGGCCAGAAGATGCACGACAGCGCCGAATGCCACCGGCAGCAAAAGCGTGCAGACGATCCGTGCCCGTACCGGGCGTCCCCGGTGGAAGGCCAGGATATACGCGCCCCACAAAAGGGCCGCGGGCACGATAAAGTATCCCCAGCCGAAAAGCCCGCGCGCAAGGCTCCGCCACGCGCCGACGAGCCAGCCGTCGGCGGGAAACAGCGCTATGAGCGCGATAAGCCCGACAAACAGCAGGACGGTGGAGCCCACCTGCCGCCGCACCGGGCGGCGCGGCGCGGCCCCGCTCTGCGCGGCGGCGCTTTTGCGCGCGGCCTGTCCCTTCCCGCCGCTTTTCGCGCGGGAAGAAGACGCCGCTTTTTTCGACGCGCCGGACGCGCTCTTTTTCGTCCCCGACGAGGTTCGCGCCGCGGAAGAGGTCTTTCTCCTCGCGGTTTGGCCGTTTTTCGAGGATGTCGTTTTCTTTTGTGCCATGAATGGTGCTCCTTAACGCAGGATAAGGGACAAAATGATGGACAGCGCGCCCACGCCCCAGCAGTAATAGGCAAAGCCGCCGAAGCGTCCGCGGCTGACGATTCTCTGCAAAAGCCGGATGGACAGATAGCCCGTCACCCCCGCCACGACCATGCCCACGAGGTAGGCCGGGAGAAGGGACGTGTCAAAGCCCTCTTTTATAACGGTGACGAGCTTCAAAATCACCGCGCCCAGAACGGACAGCAGCGATATTAAAAACGAGAACCGCACCGCAAACTTCCGCTCGAAGCCCCGGCTCATGCCGGTGGTGATGGTGGTCCCGGAGCGGGAAAGGCCCGGTATCGTGGCCACGGCCTGCGCTATGCCGACAACGAGGGCGTCCCAGACGGTCATAGTCCGTTCATCCTTCTCCCCGCGGGGCATACGGTCGGCAAGATACAGCAAAAGCCCCGTCACGATAAGCGCCGCGCCAATAAGCCACGGCACGTTGTTGAGCTTTTCTATCTGGTCGTTGAACGGCACGACGATAAAAAGCGGGAGCGTGGCGATGATTATCATAAGTATCAGGCGGCGGGTGGGGATATCCCCTGTGGCGAGGCTCTCGCCGCGGCCAACGTCGCGCACGATATCGACGCACTCGCCAACCATGTCCCGCACATCGCTCCAATAAGCTATCACCACCGCCACCAGCGTGGCCAGATGCAGGAGGACGTTGAAAAAGGCGCTCCCGTCCATGGCGGCCAGAGCCTCTGCGCCGATGATATTCTCAAGAAGCGCCAGATGGCCGGAGCTGGAAATGGGCAAAAACTCCGCTACGCCCTGCACAAGCCCCAGAAGTATGGCGTGAAATAGGTTCATGGAATTGCCTCCGCTAAAACAATGATTACAGCATTTTATGTCTACCTGAAATAGTATATTACCACAACTTGGCGCAAAGAACAAGCGGACAGAGGCAAAAAGCATTTTGCATGGGCGGCTTCGCAAAACCAATTGACATAGTAGGAAAGTTTGAATATAATGATTTTGTTTTTTACTTTGTCCGCATCCATGCGGCCGCAAGGTACGTTCCTTCGGACAGGCTGTATCTCAGTCGGCAGCGGGGCTTTGCGTCCTGCGGGGCGGGCAGCAGGCCGGCCGAGGCCGAGCGGCGGGCAGCGCCGGCTCTGGCGAAAGAGATCGCGGAAAAGATTTGAGGAGAATAATCGTATGGCAAAAAAGGAAAACAAATACAGGGATTACGGGCTCGCAACGCAGGCAATCCACACCGGCACCGACTACGACGAGGGTACCGGCGCGGTCCGGCGGCCGCTCCATATGGCCAACAGCTTCAAGCTGCCGGATGATCTGTCAAAGGTGAATTATTCGTCCACAGACCTTCTTATGTA
>CAZEXC010000086.1:0-7144 GCA_964516625.1 uncultured Oscillospiraceae bacterium
CCCCGGCCTTCTGGTCCGTAGCCAGACGCTCTATCCAGCTGAGCTAATGCCGCTTATGCGCGCTCTCGAGCGCCCAGCTATAATAGCACAGATAGAACCAGAATGCAAGAGATTTTTCAAAAAATTCCCTGCGCGTAAGCGTGACGCGGCTTACAGACCGATGGTCGTTACCACGCTGTCCATCGCGTCGCCGATAGATTTGAGCGTTTTGGTGAAGGTCGATTTGCGGGCCTTCTTCGGCGCGACGACCATGCCCGCGATGGAACCGACGACCATGCCGATGCCGATCCCCTTGATCAACGACATATTGTTCATTCTTTACCCCTCTTTCAACGCTAGTATTTCCCGGCGGAATGTGATATATTTACTGTTGAACAAAATTTTGAGGAGTACTCCAATGACAATCACAGTTTTGGCCGTGGGGGATGTGTGCGGCGCCCCGGGGCTGGCTTTTCTGGAAAAACGCCTGCGCGCGGTACAGCGGGAACACGGCGTGGCGTTCACGGTCGTAAACGGCGAAAACGCGAACGTCGTCGGCGTGACGCCGGATCAGTGCGACCGAATATTGAACGCAGGGGCGGACGTGATAACGCTGGGCAACCACACATGGACGCGCTGGGAGCTCCAGCCGTATCTGGCCGACAAGGCGCAGGTGCTGCGGCCAATCAATTACGCGCCGCAGTGCCCCGGACGGGGCTTTGGGGTCTATCGGACGCCGTTTGGGGAGATATGCGTCATAAACGCCCTTGGGCGGTTCACCCTTGACGCCAACACGGATAACCCGTTTGTGGAGGTGGACAGGCTCTTACAGGAGATGGACCCGCTTCCGAAGATGATATTGGTGGATATGCACGCCGAGGCTACCAGCGAGCGGCTGGGCATGGGGTATTTCCTTGACGGGCGCGTCAGCGCCGTGTGGGGCACGCACACCCATGTGCAGACCTCCGACGCGGCCGTGCTGTCCGGCGGAACGGGATATATAAGCGACCTTGGCATGACCGGCGCAAAAAAAAGCGTCCTCGGCATCGACGTGGAGCAGTCCATCGGAAAGTTTCTGGGGGATCCGCCCAGACGGTACAAGTCCGCTTCCGGGCCATGCAAGATGGAATGCTGCCTGTTTGATATCGACACGGAAACGGGCAGATGCGTAAAAGCGGAGGCGATGAGGATAGAATGATACGGATACTGCATGCCGCCGACCTGCATCTGGATTCCCCCTTTCAGGCGCTGGGACGGGAGGGAGCGATCCGCCGCCGCGCGGAGCAGCGCGAGCTTCTGCAAAGGATAACCGCCGCCGCCCGGGAGCACAGGGCGGATATCGCGGTGTTTGCCGGGGATCTGTTCGATTCGGAAAATATTTTTTCCGATACCGGCCTCGTGGTCAGCCGTGCGCTGTCCGACATGGGCATCCCCGTGTTCATCGCCCCGGGGAACCACGACTGGTATGGCCCGCGCTCCGCGTGGGAGAGGCTGGAACTCGGGGAAAACGTCCATGTTTTCACCGGGGAGGAAATAAGCTGCATAGAGCTGCCGGAGCTCGGCGCGCGGGTGTGGGGCTCGGCGTTTACGCAGAGGTACCGCGACCCGCCGCTTGCCGGCTTTGAAGCGGAAAAAAACGGGGATATTATTGATATTATGGTGCTCCACGGCGAGGTAGGGAATCCCGGCTCCGCTTATGGAGCCGTCAGCGAGCAGGAGCTTTCGTGCAGCGGGATGGATTACGTTGCGCTCGGCCATGTCCACACCTTCAGCGGCCTTCGCCGCGCGGGACAGACGTTTTACGCCTGGCCGGGATGCCCGGAGGGGCGCGGCTTCGATGAGACGGGAGAGAAGGGCGTGCTGCTGGCGGAGCTTTCGCCGGGGCGGTGCGGGATGGAATTTATCCCTGTCGCCGGTCGGCGCTATGAGATTGTCGAGGCCGATCTGACGGACGCGCCCGACGCGCTGGCGGCTGTTCAGGCGGCGCTCCCGGCGGACACGGAGCGGGATATCTACCGCATCCGCCTGACGGGACAGACGGAGACCGCGCCGGATACGGCGGGCCTTTACCGGGCGCTGGAAGGGCGGTTCTTTGCTCTGGAGCTGCGGGACGAGACGAGGCCCTGCCCGGATATATGGGAGGCTGAGGGAACCGACAGCCTGAAGGGGCTGTTCCTGTCCCGGCTGCGGCGGATGCTGGATACGGCGGAGGACGACGAGTCGCGGGAACGCGTGACCCAGGCGGCACGATGGGGGCTGCTTGCCATGGAAAACGGCGAGGAGCTGCCGCTGAGCTGACAAGCGTATAGGAAAGAACGGATGTTATGAAGATAAAGAAAATGACCGGGTATTTTGGGACGCTGGAGGGACGGACGCTGGAGCTGTCCGGCGGCCTTGATATCCTTTACGCCCCTAACGAGAGCGGAAAATCCACCTGGTGCGCTTTCCTGCGGGCAATGCTCTACGGCGTCAGCACCGCCCAGCGCGCCAAAGCGGGACAGCAGCCGGACAAGCTCAAATACCGTCCGTGGAGCGGCGCGCAGATGTCCGGCAGCATGGAGCTTGAGACGAAAAACGGCCCGGTGACGCTCCGCCGCTGGACGGAACGGGCAAACCAGCCCATGCAGGCTTTTTCCGCAACGGTGACGGGAACGGATATGCCTGCGCCGGGGCTTACGGCGGATACCGCCGGACAGACGCTCACGGGCGTGCCGCGCGAGGTGTTTGAGCGGAGCGCTTTTATCCGCCAGTCGGGGCTTGAGATGTCGAACGACCCGGAGCTGGATCGCCGGATAAGCGCCATCGTATCCACCGGGGACGAGGAGATCTCCTATATGGAGGCGAGCGCCCTTTTGAAATCCTGGCAAAGGCACAGGCGCAGCGGAAAGCGGGGCGCTATCCCGGAGCTGGAAGCGCAGATGGAGGAAACGGAACGGACGCTGGAGGATTTGCGGGAGGACGCAAAAGCCATCGCCGCCATCGAGGATGAGATAGCGGAGCAGGAAAACCGGCGGCAGCAGGCCGTCGAGCGTATGCAGGCGGCCCGCTCCGACCAGCGGCGGCAGACGCTTTCCGACCTTGCCGAGGCGCGCCGCCGCATTCAGGAGGCGGAGTCCTGCGCGTCCGAAGCGGAAACGCAGCTCGGACAGGCGGAAGAGGCGCTTTTTGACACCCCCTATGGGGACATGGGCGCGGAGGAGGCCGCCCGCCGATCCCGGACGGATATGGATAACGCGGAGGAACTGATGCGTCTGGCCGGAAAGCTGCCGCCGGTGAAAATATCATATATCCCGCTGATCCTGTCGGCTCTGGCGTTCCTGCTGGCGATCGTATCGCCGTGGAAGGTGGCGTGCGCCGGCGTGGGCTTTGTGGCGCTGCTTCTGTTCGTGGTGATGTTCACGCGGCTGCAGTCCATCGCAAAAACGAAGGAGGACACGCTGGCCCAGCGGCAGCGTATTCTGGACGCCTACGGCGTGGAAGCCCCGGAGGAGATAGAGGAGCTTCTGGAGCGCTATCGTGCGCTTTGGAAACAGAAGGAGCGCGCATCGCTCCGGCTGGAGGAAGCGCAGGCGGCGCTGGAAAAAGCGCGGTCGGAACAGAAGGACGCGGAAGCCCGGGCTCTGGAAGGGCTTGATTTTTCCGGCGGCGACAGCGAGGCGGCCCGGGCGGGCCGCGAGGTGGAGCAGATAAAGGCCCGTATCGCGGCGCTCCGGGAGCAGCGCGCCGCGGCGGAGGGGCAGGCCCGCTCCGCGGGCGACGTTATGGTGATGGAAAGCGAGCTTGCGGATCAGAGGCGGCGGCACGAGGCGCTTTCCGGGCAGGAGCAGGCCATTGCGCTGGCTCTTGAGGTCATGGCGGAGGCGGACGCCGAGATGCAGCAGCGTTTTTCCCCCCGGCTTGCCAAACGGGCGGCGGAGCTGTTTGCCCGGCTGACGGAGGGGCGGTATGACGAGGTGACGCTCTCCCGGGATCTGACGGCGAAGGTGCGCCGGAGTCAGGACGCGGTGGGACGGGAGCTCGATTACCTTTCCGCCGGGGCGAAAGACCAGCTTTATCTTGCGCTGCGGCTGGCGGTGTGCGAGCTTGCGCTGCCGGAGGAGGATCCCTGCCCTGTCGTGCTGGACGACGCGCTGGCCTCCTTTGACGACCGGCGTATGGCGCTGGCGCTGGAGCTTTTGAAGGAGATATCCCGGACAAGGCAGGTGCTTCTTTTTACCTGTCACGACAGGGAGCGGCAATATTTCGCGGAGGATCATACAGTAACAAAGATCTCCCTCGCGGGGGACAACAAATAAGGAGAAATTAAGGAGAAATCACGATGAAAAGGAGAAAAACATTTGCCATCTGCCGCGCTGTGGCGGCGGTAGTCGCAGCGTTTGCCCTTGCGGCCGGCTCCGGCTTTTCATTTGTCACGCTGCTGCGCCAGCCGGTGACGCTGGAGGAAGGCGCGGATATGCAGAGCGGCACATATGTGGAGGCGGATCTGTTTTACATCATGGATATCTGCGGCGTGGAGCGCACGCAAAGCGGCAAGGCCGTGGCTTATTATGCCGTGGCGCCCATCGGCAACAGCTTTGTCCTTGTTCGCCTCCCCGCCTCGGATTATGACGACATCCTCCTGATGGAGACCGAGACGATGAGCTTCCTCAAGGGCGAGAGCTCATCCATGAGCCATCATTTGACCGTGACCGGCGCCGTCGTTAAAACGGATGCCGCCGGAACAGCTCTTTTGCAGCAGTGGTTCGAGGATAACGCCGAGTGGATGAGCGATTCCGGGGTCATTGCCGCGGTGGAGGATTACAGCGTCTATCTGGGAGGCTATACCATCGAGTCCGGCAGAGTCTCGTATAACCTGAGCTACAGCGCGGCGCTTATTATGAACCTCGCGGCGCTGGCGCTCCTGCTGTACGCCGTCGTGGAATTTGTTCTGGTGGGCATGGGCGTATACAGCCGCGAGCGGGGCAAAAACAAGAAGAAAGAAAAGCCTGCGAAAACGCCGGCAGCGCCATCCGCCGCCGAAGCGCCGAAGGCTGCCGCATCGGGCTCAGAGGCAGCGCCCGCCGGAGAAGCCGGGGACGGCGATGCCTGAGTTTCTGGTTCCCTGCCTGTTCGGGCTGGAGGGCCCCGCCGCCGACGAGCTCCGCCGGATGGGACTTGAAAATGTCCGGGCGGAAAACGGACATGTGCGCTTTTCCGGCGGCGGGCTCGCGTGCGCCAGGGCGAACCTCCGTCTGCGGACGGGAGAGCGGGTGCTCCTGCTTTTGGGGAGCTTTGAGGCCAAGAGCTTCGACGCCCTTTTCGAGGGCGTGCGCGCCCTGCCTCTGGCCGATTACATACCAAAGGACGGGAGGTTCCCCGTGAAGGGCTACTGCCTCGATTCGGCGCTCCGCTCTGTGCCGGACTGCCAGCGCATCATCAAAAAGGCGGCGGCGGTTTCCCTCGGGCGGGCGCACGGTTCCGGGTGGCTCGAGGAGACCGGCGATCTGTACCAGATCCAGTTTTCCATCGTGAAGGATCGGGCGGAGATATATCTTGACACCACGGGCGCGCCGCTTTTCAAGCGCGGCTACCGGCCCGGCCATGTGGCCGCGCCCCTGCGGGAGACGCTGGCGGCGGCGCTGGTAGGCTTTGCCCGCTACCGTGGGCGGGACGCCTTCTGCGACCCTTTCTGCGGCAGCGGGACCATCGCGATAGAAGCGGCTCTTATCGCCCATAACCGCGCGCCGGGCCTGAACCGTACGTTTTCCGCCCAAAAATGGGCGTTCGCGCCCCCGGCGGTATGGCGCGAGGCCGCCGACGAGGCGAAAAGCCTCGAATATGACGGCGCGTACCGCATTTTCGCCTCGGATACAGACCCGAAGGCCGTGGCGCTCAGCCGGGAAAACGCCCGCCGCGCCGGAGTGGAGAGGGATATCACGTTCTCCGTTGCCGACGCGAGAGACTTCCGGCCGCCGGAGGAAACGGGCGTTATCGTCTGCAATCCCCCTTACGGCGAGCGTATGCTCGAAAAGCGGCAGGCGCAGGAGCTTTACCGCGATTTCGGCATGGCCGTGCGCGGTCTCTCCGGCTGGAAACAATTCGTCATTTCCTCCGACGCGGATTTTGAGCGCTGCTTCGGCGGCCGGGCGGACAAGAAGCGCAAGCTGTATAACGGGATGCTGCAATGTAACTTATATATGTATTTCAATAAAAAATAGCCTGTTGATTTGTGCATATTGCCAGTTGAAGAAATAGGAAGACTGGGGTATTATATGTGTGTTAGCACTCAAGAACAAAGAGTGCTAACACATAAGGCTTTTATACAGTCAAAAAACACATGAAATATGACAGGAGGTAGCATATTATGACACTCAAGCCCTTAGCGGATAAAGTCGTCGTCAAGCGTTTGGAGGCGGAGGAAAAGACCAAGAGCGGCATTTTCCTGGCTCCCGCTGCGCAGGAGAAGCCGGAGATCTATGAAGTCGTGGCCGTCGGCCCCGGCGGCGTGGTGGACGGAAACGAGGTCAAGATGGAAGTCAAGGCCGGCGACCGCATCCTTACCGGCAAGTATACCGGCACCACCGTGAAGATCGAGGGCGAGGAATATACCGTCGTCCGCCAGAGCGATATTCTGGCCATTTTGGAGTAATTAGGAGGTAGCAAGAGTCATGGCAAAACAGATCATTTATGGTGAAGAGGCCCGCGCGGCTCTGCAGCGCGGCGTAGATAAGCTGGCGGACACCGTCAAAATCACCGTAGGCCCCAAGGGCCGCAACGTGGTGCTCGACAAGAAATACGGCGCGCCGCTGGTGACCAACGACGGCGTGACCATTGCCAAGGAGATAGAGCTGGACGACCCGTTCGAGAACATGGGCGCGCAGATGATAAAGGAGGTCTCCACAAAGACCAACGACGTGGCCGGCGACGGCACCACCACCGCCACCATTCTGGCGCAGGCCATCATCCGCGAGGGTCTTAAAAACCTCGCCGCAGGCGCCAACCCCATGGTCATGCGCCGCGGCATCGCTCAGGCCGCCGACGCGGCGGTGGAGGCTATCAAGGCCAATTCCCAGCCTGTTTCCGGCTCCGGCGATATCGCCCGCGTGGGCGCCGTTTCCAGCGGCGACGAGCAAATCGGCAAGCTCATTGCCGAGGCAATGGAAAAGGTCAGCCAGAACGGCGTTAT
>CAZEXC010000087.1:0-6917 GCA_964516625.1 uncultured Oscillospiraceae bacterium
CAGCGCGGGAGTATGCCGTTCAGGTAGGCGATGAGGATGCCGTAGTTTATAAACGGCACATCCTGCGCCAGAGCGAGGTTTTTGCGGAAGACCATCTCCCGCTCGTTGAGCATACAGCCGCCGCAGTGGATGACAGCCGCGTATTTTTCCAGCTCCTCGGGAAATTCCCGGCCGGAGCAGGTGTCGATGCGTATCCTGCTGCCGGTGTGCGACGCAAGCCATTTCGGTATCTTCACCGTCCCGATGTCTTCGCACTGGCGGTGGTGGGTGCAGCCCTCGGCGATGAGGACCGTGTCCCCGTCTTTCAGCGACTCAATGGCCCGCACGCCGTCGAGGGCGGCGGACAAAAAGCCCTTGTACCGCGCCATGAGGATGGAAAAGGACGTAAGCGGCACCGTTTCCGGCACGATCCCCGCCACATATTCAAACGCCTGACTGTCCGTCACGACAAGCGCCGGCGGTTCCCGAAGGGCGTCCAGCGTGCGCGCAAGCTCGAACTCCCGGCAGGACGCGGCGATGGCGCCGCAGTTGAGAACGTCCCGCAGCACCTGCTGCTGGGGCAGGATGATA
The DNA here is from genome assembly GCA_964516625.1 of uncultured Oscillospiraceae bacterium. Lineage (GTDB taxonomy): Bacteria > Bacillota > Clostridia > Oscillospirales > Oscillospiraceae > CAJOIG01. The sequence continues at coordinate 571 of CAZEXC010000087.1, forward strand.
CGCCCCTTGGGGGCGGATGCGTCGATGGGGATGACGAGAACGACCGTGTCCCCGGCGTGAATGAGGTCGGACACGAGCGGCTTTTCCGCCGCGCCGGACATCAGCCGGGCCAGCCGCTCCTTCAGCTCGCGGATGTGTATGCCCTCGGCGGCGCTGACATACAGCGTGCGCTCGTCCCCCTCGCTGTTGGGGACGAGATCGCATTTGTTCATGGCGATGAGATAGGGGATCTCCCGCTGGCGGAAAATGTCCAGAAGCTCCCGGTCAAAGCCGCTGAGCCCCTGCGCCGCGTCCACGACGAGAACGGCAATATCTGTCCGCGCCAGAGTCTGTTTGGTTTTTTTCACGCGCTTGTCGCCGAGGAGCCCCGCGTCGTCGAACCCCGGCGTGTCGATGATGACGACGGGCCCCAGCGGAAGAAGCTCCATGGCCTTCGTGACCGGGTCGGTGGTGGTGCCGCGCACCTCGGACACCACGGCCAGATCCTGACCGGTGACGGCGTTCACAAGGCTGGATTTGCCCGCGTTCCGGCAGCCGAAAAAGCCGATATGTACCCGATTCGCGGATGGCGTGTCGTTCAGGCTCATAACCGTTACCTCGCTTTATATTCAGAATCTGAAATCCCGCCGGTTGGAATTTTTGATGTCCTCGATGTGCTGGCGGGCGATCTCGCGCACTTTTTCTTTGGGGATGTTCGCAAGCTCCTTTTCGATGAGCTCATAGCCGAGCCTGCGGGTGTCGTCCCCGGCGTAGTCCACGAGAAATTCCGTCAGCGTCATAAGGGCGTTGGGGTGGCAGCAGTTTTGGATCTGCCCGGTTTTGCAAAGGCTCATGAAGCGGTCGCCCGTCCGCCCCTCCCGGTAGCAGGCGGTGCAGAAGGAGGGGATAAAGCCCATCTCCATCAGCCAGTGGACGACCTCGTCAAGCGAACGCTGGTCGGAGACGTCGAACTGCTCGGAGTCGTGGGGCCGTTCTTCCTCGGCGTACCCGCCCACGGAGGTGCGGGAAGCGCCGCTTATCTGCGAAATGCCTACTTGCAGAGCCCGCCGGCGAACCTCCTCGCTTTCGCGGGTGGAGATGATCATGCCCGTGTAGGGCACGGCGATGCGGATGCAGGCGATGATTTTCAGGAACATCTCGTCGGGGATGCCGTTGTCGAATACATCCGGGTCGATGTCGTCCGCGCGCTTTACCCGCGGCACGCTGATGGTGTGCGGGCCGACGCCGTGGACGGCCTCGAGGTGCTCCGCGTGCATGAGAAGTCCCGCAAACTCGTATTTGTAAAGCTCCAGACCGAACAGGACGCCGAGCCCGACGTCGTCGATGCCGCCGTCCATGGCACGATCCATGGCCTCCGTGTGGTAGTCGTAGTCGTGCTTGGGGCCGGTGGGGTGGAGGGTCAGATAGCTCTCCTTGTTATACGTCTCCTGAAAGAGGATGTAAGTGCCGATGCCCGCCTCCTTGAGCATACGGTACTCCTCGACCGTCGTGGCGGCGATGTTCACGTTGACCCGCCGGATGGCTCCGTTTTTGTGCTTTATGCCGTAGATGGTATGGATGCACTCCAGGATATACTCGATGGGGTTGTTTTTTGGGTCCTCCCCGGCCTCGATGGCCAGACGCTTGTGGCCCATGTCCTGAAGGGCGACGACCTCCCGGGCCACCTGCTCCTGCGTGAGCTTGATGCGGGAGATGTGCTTGTTTTTCAAGTGGTACGGGCAGTAGAGACAGCCGTTGACGCAGTAATTCGACAGATACAGCGGCGCGAACATGACGATGCGGTTGCCGTAAAACGCCAGCTTTATCTCCTCCGCCAGCTTGTACATGGCCTGCACCCGCTCGGGATCCTCGCAGGCGAGCAGTACAGACGCCTCGCGGTGGGTCAGCCCCTCGCAGTGCACCTTGCCGCCCTCGCGGCGGGGACGGGCCTTTTCCAGAAGGGAGTCAACAAGCGCCAGGTTGTTTTTGTTCTTTTCCGCGTACGCAAGAGTCTCCAGTATCTCCTCGTGGCTGATAAATTCCTCCGCCTTGAGCGAATTTGGATTATAAGTTGCCAAAGCTTTTCTCTCCTTTTATATCGATTTGTGGCTTACATTGGTTTTGGGTCGCCGCGGCTGACGGCGATATGGTAGCCGATGGAGGCTATACGGCCATCCAGACAATGGATGCACTGGGCCGATTCCTCCCCGGTGCATATCTTGTTGTCGTAAAGCTCGTATTTTTTCCGCTCCGAAACGGGGGAGAGGTTCGGCATGACGACGTTTGCCCCGGCGAGGATGCCTTTTTCGCGTCCCTGCGGGTCTATCGTCCCCAACGCCGTGGTCGCGGGCAGAAGCAGGTTCGGCTGGATGAGCCGCAGGAGCGAGAGCAGATATGTCGTTTCCTCCAGCGTGCCCGCCGGGAAGCCGGCAAATTCCGTGGCGTGATGGGGGATAAACGGCCCGATCCCGCACATGTGCGGCTGGAACTGCTCAATGAATTTCAGGTCTTTCGCCAGCGCCGCCGCCGTCTGGAACGGAGAGCCGACCATGAACCCGCAGCCCACCTGATAGCCGATCTCTTTCAGGCTGTGCAGGCATTCCATGCGGCCGTCCCATGACATTTCCGGCGGGTGCAGGCGCTCATAGTGGGCCTTGTCCGCCGTTTCGTGGCGGAGAAGATAGCGGTCGGCCCCGGCGTCGAAAAGCGCCTGATAGCTCTCCCGGGAGCGCTCGCCGAGGGACAGCGTCACCGCGCAGTCCGGGTGCCGGCTCTTTATCCGGCGCAGAAGGGCGCACAGACGCTCGTCGGTGAGCCGGCCGTCCTCGCCGCCCTGCAGTACGAATGTGCGGAAGCCGAGGGCGTACCCCTCGTCGCAGCAGGACAGGATCTCCTCCTGACTCAGCCGGTACCGATCGCAGCTTCGGTTGCTGCGCCGGATGCCGCAGTACAGACAGTCGTTGCGGCAGACGTTCCCGATCTCGATAAGCCCGCGGATGTATACGTCCGTGCCGTAAATCTCCCGCCGGAGGCGATCGGCTCTCTCCGCCGCGTATCCGGCCAGAGCGGGGGAACGGGCGGCAATAAGAAATTCATACTCGGCGAGAGTGAGCCGATGTTCCTTTTCGAGCTTGTCTATTAACTTTTCAGCCCTGCTTTCCATAGGCAAAGACCGCGCCCTCCCCGAAAGGAAGACGCGGTCTTACGCGAGAACCGTTTCCACGTCTTCCGCCTCAACTGAGTTTCGGCGTCAGGGTGATTGCTCCTGTTGATTTTACTGCTTGGAAAAAGCGACCTTGGCGGAAACGCCGTTAAGCTTTCCCAAAAGCCCCGTGAGGCTGTTGATGACATCCAGCGGCGCGTCCATGGCGACGCTTATGATGTTTATGTTTTTTGCCCGATAAGGGATGCCCATGCGCCCGATGATATACCCGCTGAACTGATGCAGACAATCGTTGAGCGCGGCGACAGAATCGGGATTTTCCAAAATGATGCTGATGACAGCGACCCTCGTTTCCATGTTCCACCGCCTTTCTATAACATGGACATTATATTATTTTCTCTGAAAAAAGTAAAGAGGAAACGAAAATCTTGCGAAAAATCAGGTCAGGCCTTGACACGTTATGCCGAAAGTGATAGGGTGATATGTGTGTTTTCGGGCGCACCCCGGTATGACGGGCGTGCGTTTTTTATTGCCGCGTGCTTACTATATTATAATTATTCGGGGACGGCCCGCGCGGGCCGGAGGAGGAAACATGGAATATACGTTTGAGGACGCCGAATACCGGCGGACGTACCGCCATACCACGTCCCACATCCTGGCGCAGGCGGTAAAGCGCCTGTACCCGGAAGCCAAGCTTGCCATTGGCCCGGCCATCGAGGACGGGTTTTATTACGACATCGACATAGACAAGCCCTTTCAGCCGGAAGACCTGGAGGCGCTGGAGGCGGAGATGCGTAAGATCTGCAAGGAGAAGCTCAAGCTCGTGAGGACGGAGCTTCCCCGGGAAGAAGCCATCGCTTTTATGCGGGAGCGCAGCGAGCCCTATAAGGTGGAGCTTATTGAAGATCTCCCGAAGGACGCGGTCATCAGCTTTTACACGCAGGGCGATTTTACGGATCTGTGCGCCGGGCCCCATCTCGATTCCACAGGCCGCGTCAAGGGGAACGCCATAAAGCTCACCAGCTGCACCGGCGCGTACTGGCGCGGCGACTCGAACCGCAAGATGCTCCAGCGCATTTACGGCACCTGCTTCCCCACGAAAGCGGAGCTTGACGAGCATCTGGCCCGCATCGAGGAGGCCAAAAAACGCGACCACCGCCGCCTTGGAAAAGAGCTCGGCCTGTTCACGCTGATGGAGGAAGGCCCCGGATTCCCGTTTTTCCTGCCGAAGGGCATGGTGCTGCGGAACACGCTCATCGACTACTGGCGGCAGGTGCATAAGCGCTACGGCTATGTGGAAATATCCACGCCTGTCATCCTCAATCAGGAGCTTTGGCATCGCAGCGGCCACTGGGATCACTATAAAGATAATATGTATACCACCGTGATCGACGGGGAGGACTACGCGGTCAAGCCCATGAACTGCCCCGGCGGAATGCTGGTATATAAATCCGAGCCGCACTCTTATCGGGAGCTGCCTTTGCGTATGGCGGAGCTCGGCCTTGTTCACCGCCACGAGCTGTCCGGCGCGCTCCACGGCCTGTTCCGCGTGCGCTGCTTCACGCAGGACGACGCCCATATCTTCATGACCCGCGACCAGATGAAAGACGAGATACAAAACGTCGTGCGCCTGTTCGACGAGGTATACAGTCTGTTCGGCCTGCCCTATAAGATAGAGCTGTCCACCATGCCGGAGGATCACATGGGCGAGCTGGACGTGTGGCAATTTGCGGAAGCGACCCTCAAGGACGCCATCACCGATATGGGGAAAAGCTATGAGATCAACGAAGGCGACGGCGCGTTTTACGGCCCGAAGCTGGATTTCCATCTGGAGGACTCTCTGGGGCGCACCTGGCAGTGCGGCACGGTGCAGCTCGATTTCCAGATGCCGGAGCGCTTTGAACTCGAGTATGTCGGGGCCGACGGGGAAAAGCACCGCCCGGTCATGATACACCGCGTCGTCCTCGGTTCTATCGAACGGTTCATCGGCGTTATCACGGAGCACTTCGCCGGCGCGTTCCCCACGTGGCTCAGCCCCGTGCAGGTGAAGATACTCCCCATCACCGACCGTGTCCACGATTACGCGGGCGAAGTCTCCGCGAAGCTCGAAGCGCTCGGCATCCGCACGGAGATCGACCTCCGCAACGAAAAGCTCGGTTATAAGATACGCGAGGCACAGATGGAAAAAGTGCCCTATAAGCTGATCGTCGGCGACAAGGAGGCCGAGGACGGCACCGTTGCCGTCCGCACGCGCGAGGCCGATAAGGGCGCCATGCCGCTGGCGGATTTCATCGAAAAATTGCAGGAAGAGATTGATTCGCGGTCCAGAACTTCTCTTTTTTGACATGGCATAATTGATTTCTCTCCCTCGTAGACTATTTACAGTCTTACGAGGGGGATTTTTATTATGACGGCATCACGAAAGAAAATGTGCGCTGCGCTGGCTGCCCTTTTTTCGGTAAATATCCTGATCATATGCTTTGCCCAGCGGGCCGGCGCGGTGACATATCAGCAGGGTTCCACCGGCTCCACCGTCACGCAGATACAGCAGAAGCTATATAACTGGGGCTATTATAACGGATCCGTTGACGGCGTGTACGGCTCGAAGACCACCGCGGCGGTGAAATATTTCCAGAGCAGGAACGGCCTTTCGGTGGACGGGAAATGCGGCCCGAAGACCCTTGCGGCGCTGGGGATAAACGTCAGCTCCGCCAGTCAGAGCACGTCCGGGGACGTCGACCTTCTGGCGCGGCTCATCTCCGCAGAGGCGCGGGGCGAGCCGTATACGGGTCAGGTCGCCGTGGGCGCGGTGGTCCTGAACCGCGTCAAGAGCCCGGCGTTCCCCAATACGCTGTCCGGCGTGATCTATCAGTCCGGCGCGTTTACCTGTATTACCGACGGCCAGTTCTGGGGCACGGTAGCCGACAGCGCCTACAAAGCGGCGCGGGACGCCATGAACGGCTGGGATCCTTCCGGCGGGGCCATATATTATTTCAATCCCAACACCGCAACCAGCTCCTGGATATGGTCGAGGACCGTTCTGGCGGTTATCGGGAACCATTATTTCTGCGCCTGATGGGAGGCGCGGCGGCGTTCGGGAAAATTTTTCTCGGAAATCACGAAAAAAGTGTTGACAACAGCTTTTTTTAATGATAATATAGCAAAGCGCTCTCAAGTGGGGGGTGCGCGTGGGGAACCTTGTAAA
>CAZEXC010000088.1:0-6842 GCA_964516625.1 uncultured Oscillospiraceae bacterium
CCCTGATTTTCTACCAGCAGCCGCAGCAGCTTCTGCTCCGTTTTGCTGAGCTCGACAGAAGCTCCGTCCGCGAAAAAGCGCATGTCCGTGAAGTCGAAAAGGAACCGCTCATTGTGAAAATGCTCTTTTGACGGTATATGCGCGGCCTTGCGAAGCTGCGCGTTTACCCTTGCGCGCAGGACAGCCAGAGAAAACGGCTTGGTGATATAGTCGTCCGCCCCCTGTTCCAGACCGCTTACGATGTCCATATCCGTGTCGTTTGCCGTCAGGAGGATCACCGGCAAAGCGGGATTTTTTCGCTTTATCTCCCGAAGCAGCTCCAAGCCGCTGCCATCCGAAAGGCCTATGTCCAAAATAACAGCGGTCGCGCCTCCGCACGCCAGTTGTTCCCGCGCCGTCCTGAGATCGGCGCAGGACACCACCCGCCGGGCGTCGGCCTTCAGCGCTCTGGCCAGTCCCGCGTTCAGATCCATATCATCCTCGACGATCAAAAGCTGCTCCATACGCGTTCCTCGCTTTTTCCCAATGATCAGCTCCGCGCAAAGGAAACGCGGCTAAACGACAGTCTCCTGTGTCTGCCGTCTGTATTCGTAATACGCCGCGTTATCCGGACTGGCGGCGGTCTGCTTCATAAAATCGTAGACCTGATCCCGGAGCGCGGCGCGGGCGCGCTTTTCCGGCAGAGACGGATCCGGATAAAACGCCTCGCTTACCGTCACGTCGATGAGCGGGCGGGCGTTTTTGAACAGCCGGCGGCTCCGATATGTGGTGACGGCCGCGAACACCGGCGCGTGAAGCTGCACGGGATAACCGAAGGAGGTAGCCGGGAAAGGGCGTATATCCGTGTAATACGGCCAGATGTGCGCTTCCGGGTAGATTGTTATCGCCGCGCCCTCGCCGCAGCGCTTTTTCAGCGCGGGCATAAAGCGGCGCATCCCCGCCAGCGTATCCGGCACCGGGATGCCGCCCAGAAGAGGCACCAGCTTCTTCACGACAGGAATGGACACCGCCGCCGAGCCTACCAGCACATAGTTTTTTCGCGGGTGAGCCAGCAGGATCGGCATGTACGCGTCATGGAGCCCCTGCGTGTGGTTCATATAGATGAACACGTTCCCCTTTACCTTGCGCAGCGCCTTCCGATTGTGCACACGCACGCCGTAGATGAGCCTGCTGACAAGAAAGCTGGCGGGAACCGCCAAAAAACGGTAAATGAAAAAAGACAGCGCGCGCCAGAGGAAGCCGGAGGGCGCGTAGTCGAAATCCTCGGGCAGCGGCTTGGCCTGAAACCCGTGCTTTGCAAAATCATCCCGCAGCTCGTCGTTATAATACAGCGTTTTCTTTGCTTTCATTGGAATCTTCCCACACGCGGACGATCATGCGCTCCATGGCGTCCATGCACCCCTGTCTGTCAAACCGGGCGGCATAACCCTCGTAAGCCCGGCGGCATTCCGCCAGACGTTCGGGATTGTCTATCCAGTAATCTATCCTGTCGGCCAGAGACTGCGCGTCCCCGCAGCGGAACGTATTTTCCTCCCACAGGGCGAAAAAGCGCGTGGCGCTGCGGCAGGAATCCGACACCACCGGCACGAGCCCGCCCCGGATGGCCTCCAGACACGCGATGGCCTCCAGCTCTATCTCCGCCGGATGGACATACAGATCCGCATAGTGGATGCGCCGGATGAGCTCATCCCGCGGCACAAAGCCCATAACGGGCATACGGGGCAGCTTTTTCCGGCATAGACGCATTATTTTTTCTTCCTGCGGCCCTTCCCCGGCGAATATGAGCTGGATATCCTCCCGGTGGCGGCACATGGACACGGCGCGGATCAGGACGTTATGGGACTTCTCCCTGCTGTACCTGCCGGTAAACAGGATGACGAATTTATCCGAAAACTCCGGGGGCTTTTTCTCCGGCGCGGGCGCGAACTCCCCGCCGACGCCGTTGGATATGACCTCGCCCGGCGTCCCGTGCCCCAGCGCGGATTCAAAGGTATCGCGTATGAACTGCGTCGGGTAGTGTATGCAGTCCACATAGCGGTACACCAGCTTCCAGAACATGCGGTAGATATAGCGGTTTATGCCCAGACTGTTCATCATGAAAAAGTGATTCGACAGGTTTTCCGCCTGGACGTGGAATCCCGCTGTCACGGATATGCCGCGGCGGCGCGCCTCTCTTACTGCCGTGCCGCAAAGGAAAAAAGGCGTCATGATATGCAGATGATCCGCGCCCTCCAGCGCCTGACGCACCGTTTTCTTGGACGGGCTTGAGATGACCACGCCGTTTTTGCGTACATAGCCGTTGAGCGGGCCGAAGTTGATCGCCCGGCTTATATAACAGTCCTCCTCGCCCTCCAGCGCGGCGTCGGGACACAGGATTCGGACCTGATGGCCTTTTTCCGTCAGCGCCCTTTTCAGATTCATGCCTGCCACGGCTGTTCCGTTGTTCTCCTCCAGCGGGACATCGCAGGCTAAAACGATTATCATATCCTGTTCACCTTTCCAATGTGTCTACGGGCAGGCCGGTCAAGTAGCGGCGGAGCATATCGAAGGCATGGTTCACGGACAGCGTCCGCACGCGGCTGCGGCCCCGGTCGGGGCCGAGCGTCAGATGCCGCACCCACACGCCGTCCGGCGCGGCGAGGCCGACAAACACCGTGCCGACGGGGTTCACGCCGTCGCCGTCGGGGCCGGCAAGGCCGGTGGCGGAAAGGCCAATATCCGCGGCGGCGGCGCGTCGGACGCCCTTTGCCATTTCCTCCGCGGTCCGGCGGGACACCGCCCCGCATTTTTCGATGAGCGCCGGGTCGATGTCCAGCATGGCGGCCTTCACCTCGTCGCAGTAGGTGACCGCGCCGCCGCGAAACACCTCCGACGCGCCGGGAAGCGCGGTGAACCGCGCGCCGATAAGCCCGCCCGTAAGGCTTTCCGCCGCGGCGAAGGTCATGTGCTTTTCCTTCAGAAGCGGCAGCGCCAGCGCCTCAAGGCTGTCCACGTCCACGCCGTAAACATAGCTTCCCAGAACGGCTTTTACCTTTTCCACCACAGGCTCGCACATGGCCGCGGCCTGTTCCTCCGTCGCGGCCTTGGCCGTGACCCGGAGCATGACCTCGCCCTCCTTGGCATATGTCGCGAGGGAGGGGTTTGCCATCCGCTCCATCTCGCCGCGGAAAAGGGACTCGATGGCGCTCTCTCCCATACCGAATACCCGTATCTTGCGGGACACGAGAACCTCCGCCGACAGCTTCCTGAGATAGGGCACGGCGCAGTGCCGGAACATGGGGACGCATTCCGACGGCGGGCCGGGGAGCATGACGACGTGGACGCCGTCCGCGCAGAAGGCGCAGCCCGGCGCGGTGCCCCAGCCGTTGCGGAACACGGTGCAGCCCTCGGGGAGCCACGCCTGCTGGAGATTGTTGTCCGTATAGGTGCTGGCGCTGTTTTTGGCAAACCAGCACTTCACCGATTCGGCTTCCTCCTCGTGGAACACGAGCTTTTTGCCGAAGCAGTCCGCCAGCACGTTTTTCGTCAGGTCGTCGTATGTCGGCCCCAGACCGCCGGTGGTGATGATGATATCCGCCCGGCTGCGGGCGGTGGCGACGGCCTCGCGCAGACGGGCCGGGTTATCGCCTACCACGGAGTGCCACAATACGTTCAGTCCCATCTCCGCCAGCAGCTCGGAAAGCTGCGCGGCGTCGGTATTTATGGTGTTCCCCAGCAAAAGCTCCGTGCCGACGGAGAGTATTTCGCAGTTCAAAGCGTCCATCATTGTTTCCTTTCCTGTCACAGCTTTCTCGGGTCGAGCTTTACCATCTCCCGCCCGGCGAGCGCCTCCTCCGTCAGCGCGTCCACATCCAGCGCGGCCTCCGCCGCGAGAACCCTTTCGAGCTTCGGATGGGTGCAGGGATGGCGGGGCGTGAACACGGTGCAGCAGTCCTCATACGGAAGAATGGAGGTATCGAACGTCCCGATGCGCCGGGCAATGCGGACGACCTCCTCCTTGTCCATGCCCACAAGGGGACGCAGGACGGGGAGCGTCGCGGCGTCGCCGGTGGCGCGCATGGCCTCCATGGTCTGGCTTGCCACCTGCCCGAGGCTCTCCCCCGTGATAAGCGCGCCGCAGGCGTTTTCCTTTCCAATCTCATCGGCGATGCGCATCATCATGCGCCGCATGAGGAGCGTGAAATATTCCTCCGGGCATTTGGCGCGTATCTCCTCCTGGATATGGGTGAACGGCACGATCTCCACGCACAGCCGCCCGCACCAGCCGGTGAGTATCTTTGCAAGGTCGATGACCTTTTCCCTGGCAAGCTCGGACGTGTACGGGAAGGAAAAGAAATGCACCGGGATGATGCGAAGGCCGCGCTTTGCCATCATATAGGTGGACACGGGGCTGTCGATGCCGCCGGACAGGAGGCTCACCGCCGTGCCGTTCGAGCCGACGGGCATGCCGCCCGCGCCGGGGACGGGCGCGCCGTGGACATAGGCGGCGCGGTCGCGCACCTCCAGATGCACGACGATGTCGGGCTTGTGCATATCGGCCTCGAGATTGCCGTATGCCTCGTTTATCTCCCCGCCCACATACTGACTGAGCTCGATGCTCGTCATGGGAAAGCTCTTGTCGGAGCGTTTCGACTCCACCTTGAAGGTTTTTGCGGCGCGAAGCTCGCCGTCAAGGTATTCCATGGCCTTCCGCAGGATGGCGTCCGGGTCTTTTTCGCAGACGGCGGCGCGGGTCAGCGTCATGACGCCGAAAACCTTTTTCAGCGCTTCAAAAGCGCCGTCTACGTCCGCGAGCGCGTCCATAGGCTCGACGTAGATGACGCTCTGCATGACAGTCACCTGAAACTGGCCGAAGGGCTTCAATCTCCGGCGGAGGTTCTGGGTGAGCTTTTGCTCAAAATATCGTTTGTTCAGGCCCTTAAGGACGACCTCTCCCTCTTTCAGGAGGATCATGTCCCGGGCCGGCATGGTCTGTTCGGTCATGGATTGTCTCACTTTTCGTTGGAAAATTGGAAGGTGCGGTACTGGATGGCCTCCGCCAGATGCGCGGGCTTTATATCCTCGCTCGCGTCCAGATCCGCGATGGTTCGCGCCACCCGGAGGATGCGGTCGTAGCTCCGGGCGGTGAGCCCCAGCGCGTCAAAGGCCGAGCGCATGAGCGACGAGCCCTCCTCGTCCAGACGGCAGTGCGCCTCCATCGCGGCCGGGGTCATGCGGGCGTTTTCCTCAAAGCTCAGGTTCGCGAAGCGGCGGCGCTGGATGTTCCGGGCGGCGTCCACCCGGGCCTTGATGGCGGCGGAGGCCTCCCCGTTGGGCTTTGCCTCCAGCTCCTCAAATTCCAGCGCCGGAACCTCCGCCATGATATCGATGCGGTCAAGGAGCGGGCCGGATATTTTCGCCTGATAGTCGCGGACGGATTTTTCCGAGCAGCGGCAGCGGCCGGAGGGATGGCCGTACCACCCGCAGCGGCAGGGGTTCATGGCGCACACGAGCATGAACCGGCTGGGGTATGTGGCCGAGCCGCTGGCGCGGGAAATGGTGATCTCCCCCTCCTCCAGAGGCTGGCGCAGAAGGTCTATCACGTCCCGGTGGAACTCCGGCAGCTCGTCGAGGAACAAAACGCCGTTGTGCGCAAGGCTCATCTCGCCGGGCTTCAGGTCCGAGCCCCCGGCCAGCGCCTGACGGGAGGCGGTCTGGTTCGGCGCGCGGAACGGACGGCGTGACACCACGGGGCTTTTCGGGTTCGTAAGGCCGCAGACCGACCATATGGCCGTTGTGCGGAGAGCCTCGTCGCGGCTCATGTCCGGCAGGATGCCGGACAGGCGCTTTGCCAGCATGGATTTTCCCGCGCCCGGCGGGCCTACCATGAGGATATTATGACCCCCGGCGGCGGCGATCTCCAGCGCGCGCTTGACGTTTTCCTGTCCCTTGACCTCGGAAAAGTCCGGCCCCCCGCTGTCGGCGGGGCGGATGGCCCGGGGCGCGGCGGGCTCGATGGGCGTCTGCCCGCTCAGGTGGGCGGCAAGCTGGCGGACGTCGGCCACGGGATAGACCTCGAGACCCTCGGCGTAAGCCGCCTCCGCGGCGTTGTCCGCCGGGACGAAAAGGCGCTTTGCCCCCGCCGTCCGGGCGGCCAGCGCCATGGGGAGCGCTCCGGCCACGGCGCGAAGCTCGCCGGTCAGCGACAGCTCCCCGAAGAACATGTCGCCCCCGTCCGGCTTCGGGATCTGTCCCGTGGCGGCAAGTATGCCCAAAAGAACCGGCAGGTCGTAGACCGTTCCGGCTTTTTTCGTGTCGGCCGGGGCAAGATTGATGGTGATGCGGCTGACGGGGAAGTCCCAGCCGCTGTTTTTCACGGCGGCGCGGACGCGGTCGCCCGCCTCCTTCACGGCGGCGTCCGGCAGACCCACGATGTCCAGCCGGGGCAGGCCGGAGGATATGTATGTCTCCAGCGTCACCTCATAGCCCCCGATGCCCTTAAGACCCAGAGAGCGTATACATGAATACATTTACTCTGTCTTCTCCTCTATATTGACACGGATGCTCAGCTCGTCAAGCTGCTTCTGCTCCACCGCGCCGGGAGCGCCCATCATCAGATCCTGAGCGTTCTTGTTCATGGGGAAGGGGATGATCTCCCGGATGGACGGCTCGCCCGCCAGAAGCATGACCATGCGGTCGACGCCCGGGGCGATGCCCGCGTGAGGCGGCGCGCCGTAGCAAAAGGCATTGTACATGGCGGGGAATTTGGCCTTTACGTCCTCCTCCGTCAGGCGCACCAGCTCGAAGGCCTTGACCATGATCTCCGGGTCGTGGTTCCGCACCGCGCCGGAGGACAGCTCCAC
>CAZEXC010000089.1:0-6787 GCA_964516625.1 uncultured Oscillospiraceae bacterium
TTTTTTATTTTTTGCGCTTGGGCGAACCCTCTTCACGCCCGCGCGCGTGCTTATGACGCCGCCTCGCCCCGGCCCTCATAGACCGCAAGGACGATGTTCCTGTCGTCGCCCGTGTCCGTGCAGGTGTTGAGGGTGATGAGCCAGCTATCCGCTCCGGCCTTAACATCCTCCGCCCAGACGACGGAGCGCTCCTTTACCGTGTCGAGGAACGCCTCGCGCCCCTCGTCCGTATAGTAGTCATAATTCCATGTTATGTTAAGGTTATCGAATACAGAGGCAGCCAGCGTTTTGTAGACCAGAATGTCGTCGGGGGTATAGATGATAAGCTGCCGGTGCTCGGAAAAATACGTCTCGTCAAAAAATTTATGCAGGCTCCCGAACATGGAGCCGTCCCGCATATTGTGGCCGTAGATAACGGTGTTGTAGCCGGAAAAATCCTTGGCGTCGCAGCAGTTCGTGTACAGACAGCCGGGATAGCCGGAGGAGCCGTCGAGGTTGCGAAGGAGATAGTAGTCGTCCGTCTCGCTCTGGAGAAGGGGATAGCTGATGGATGTGCCGGGGATGTCGAGCCAGGCGTAAATGTCCGCGTTCGTCTCCGCCAGCGAGGCGAAATCCAGCGTCAGCGGGTCTTCCACCGGGATGCGCGGCTCCGGGGTGGCGGTGGGCTCCGGCGTGGCGGAAGGGGTCGGCGTGGGCGCGGGGGTCGGCTCCGCCTCCTGCGCCTGAGCCAGAAGCTCCGCGTAGGCAGCCTCGCTCCGGCTGCGGTTGGTGGTCATCACAACGGCATAGACCACCGCAGCTATGGCAATCGCGGCGCACAGACCAAAGCCCAGCCACCGCTTCCAGCTCATCTTCACCCCTTTGCCCTCCATACGGATGTCAAAAAACGCCCTGTACTTTCTTTAACAAACCTATTATATACGCTTCATCACGCCGGGTCAATTTAATTTCATATATGTAGATAACATAACATTAATACTTCATTAACAACAGAAAGCAAAGATCGGCCGCGCACCGAACGTACGCGGCCGATCCCCTCTTTCTTACAAGGAGTTTATCATGTTTTATTTCAAGGAATTTTCTGCCTCTGCGCGGCGGCGGGAGGCGTTCAGCCCGCGTCCTCCTCGCTCAGATCCTCGGGGACGGTCTCGGGCGTGCCGAAGCCCTCGGTCAGATCCCACGGATTAACGGTGGGGACGCCGCCGTTGGCGATGAAGGAATCCATGTCGTCAACGCCCCACATGTTCACGAACATGTCGAGGTTCGCGTCGTTCATGATGTCATAATAGGTCGAGCCGAGCTTGTTGTCGTCGTCGCCGGTGCCCATGGCGTAGTAGGCGCAGTCGAGCATATACTGCTTCCAGCCGTCCTCGTCGGCGGTATAGGTCTCGGCGCTGCCCTCGGCGGGGATGTTCGCGTTGGTGCTCAGGTCAAGGGCGTTGCCGCTCTGCGCGCCGCCCATCTCGCCGGACGCGCCCATTTCGCCGGAAGCGCCCATCTCGCCGGAGGCGTCGCCGGTCTCGTCCTCCGCAGGAGCGGCGGCATCGGGCGCGGCCGCGTCGGGTGCGGCGGCATCGGCGGCAGCGGCATCGGCGGCGGCAGCGGCGTCGTCGGTTACGGCGTCGTCGTCAGAGCTTCCGCAGGCGCACAGCGCAAAGGCCATGACCATCGCGAGAACAAGAGCAAGGATCTTTTTCATTTGTGTTCCTCCTTAAATATTTTTTATGATGCGTTTCTCAGCGTTCACGTCTCTATTATAATTTAGGTATGGGGCGCTGTCAATCACTTTCCCAAAACGGGAAAAAGCATCCCCGCCCGGCGACCGGCGGCATGGTTTGACAAAAAACTATCCTTATTGTATAATAAAATAAATGTATTATAGTGGGAGCATATCAACAATCTGTAATATACTCCCGACCCCGCCGACGGCGGATAACAGCATATCAAAACAACGGAAAGGGAGGCTGCCATGATCGAGTTTGAGCATGTGTGCAAAAGCTATGGGAAGACGCCGATCCTGCGGGATCTGACCTTCACCATACCGGACGGCCAGTTCGTCATACTTATCGGCCCGTCGGGCTGCGGCAAGACGACCACGCTGAAAACCATCAACCGCCTGATCGAGCCGGATTCCGGCACGATACGCATCGACGGGCAGGACATCCGCCGGACGGATAAGGTCGAGCTCCGGCGGCACATCGGCTATGTTATCCAGCAGATCGGGCTGTTTCCCAACATGACCGTGGCGCAGAACATCAGCGTCGTGCCGAAGCTGCTGAAATACGACAAGCAGAAGTGCGCCGACATCGTCCGCGGCCTTTTGCAGATGGTGGACATGGAGGAGTACGCGGACAAATACCCGGCGGAAATGTCCGGCGGCCAGCAGCAGCGGGTCGGCGTTCTGCGGGCGCTGGCCGCGTCGCCGCCCATCGTGCTGATGGACGAGCCGTTCGGCGCGCTCGACCCCATGACCCGGGAGTCCCTGCAGGACGAGATAAAAAGCATCCAGCAGAAGCTGAAGAAAACCATCGTGTTCGTCACCCATGACATGGGCGAGGCGCTGAAGCTGGCGGATACCATCATCTTCATGGAGGCCGGGCGCGTCGTTCAGGCGGCGTCGCCGGAGCAGATGCTGGAGAATCCCGCCAGCGACATGGTGCGGTCTTTTCTGGGAAAGCATATCCGGGAGCAGCAGGTGCCGTCCAAGGTGGAGGATTTCATGCGTACGAACATCTACCGCGTGCGCGTGACGCGGGGCGTTCGCGAGTGCGCGGAGCTCATGGCGCGCAACCGGGTCGATACGCTTCTGGCGGTGGACGAGAACGACCGCTATGTCGGGCGCGTGTCCATCGGCGATCTCCAGCACTGGGGACGGGGCCTCCAGAGCGTGGAGGCGCTGGTTCGCCGCTCCGCGCGTACCGCCCGCATAGGGGACGACGCGAAGGAGAGCTTCGACTATCTTCTGGAGACAGGCGCGGATTATGTGGTCGTGCTGAACGAGGACGACACCATCGCGGGCATCGTGACGAAAACCAGCGTGGCCCGCTCCGTGGCGGATAACCTGTGGGGTGAGGAAGCATGATCGCGCTGATGCAGACATACGGCGCCATGCTTGTGCGGGCCATCGGCATCCATATCCTGTATGTGCTGGTGTGCGTGGCCATCGGCTTTGCCGTCGGGCTCGTGCTGGGCGTGCTGCTCTCCCGTGTGCCGAAATACTCGAACATCATCCTGCCCGTGGTGTCCGTTTTCCAGACCATACCGGGCCTTGTGTTTATCGGCGTTTTGTTTTTGCTCATCGGCATGAAGCCGATGACGGTCATCATCGCCCTGTCGGTCTACGCCGTGTTCCCGGTGCTGAAAAATACCTACGCCGGTATCCTGTCGGTGGACCGCAAATATATCGAGGCCGCCCGCGGCTGCGGCATGACGGCGTTTCAGCAGGTGACGCGGGTGGAGCTGCCGCTGGCCATGCCGACCATCATCGCGGGGCTCCGCATGTCCGCGGTATACACGGTGAGCTGGGCGGTGCTGGCGTCCATGATCGGCCTTGGCGGGCTCGGCGATTTCATCTATCAGGGCACGTCCACCAATAACAACACGCTTATCCTTCTCGGCGCCATCCCCGCCGCCCTTATCGCCATCGGCCTCGGCGCGCTGATCGACCTGTGGGGCAGGAAGGCGGAGGCCAAAAGCCGCGGGAGGGGGGCGGTCAAATGAGCTGGCGCATCGTATGGGAGCATATCTATATCGTTCTGGTCTCCGGCGGGCTGTCCGTCATCGTAGGCGTGCCGCTGGGCGTGGCGGCCTATCTGAGCCGCCGGCTGCGCCCCTTCATCCTTAAAATCGCGGATATTTTCCAGACTGTCCCGGCGCTGGCGCTGCTCGGCGTCATCATGGTCATTTTCGGCGCGGGCAAGGCGACGGTCATCGCCGGTATCATGCTCTATTCCCTGCTTCCCATCGTCAGCAACACCTGCACGGGTCTGGAGCAGGTGGATCCCGGCGTGAGGGAGGCCGCCGCGGGCATGGGCATGAGCCGGAGCTGCCGGCTTTTGCAGGTGGAGCTGCCGCTGGCCTTCCCGACGATATTCACCGGCATCCGCATCGCGGTGGTCAACGCCATCGGCACGGCGGTGTTCGCGGCCTTCGTGGGCGGCGGCGGCCTCGGCGCGGTGCTCAACCGGGGCATCCGCGTGCAGGACATGGGCCTTGTTCTGGCCGGTACGGGCGCGCTGATGGCCATCGCCATCGTGCTGGACAGCCTTATGGGGCTGTTCGAGGGGCGGATAAAAAAAGCCCACGGCGACATCAAAAATATCGCCAGGGGCGCGGCGGCTCTGCTTGCGGCCGTCTGTATCATCATTCCGCTTGGTCTTACCGGCGGGACCGGCGAAAACGAGCTTGTCCTCTACGACGGGAATTACAGCGAAACGCAGATCATGCACCACATGCTAAAGCTGCTGGTGGAGGACAAAACCGACCTGACCGTCACCGTCAAGGACGAGATGAGTCAGGTAAACAGCTTCAAGGCGCTGGTCGACGACTCCATCGACTGCGATATCATGCTGGCCTATGACGGGACGCTTCTGACGACGTTTCTCCATCTCGACACGAGCGACGTGCCGGAGGGCGAGACGATATACGACTACGCGAACGCCGTCGCGCAGGAGCAGTACGGCGTGCGGCTGCTCGGCAAGCTCGGCTTTGACAACACCTACGCCATCGCGGTGACGGAGGACGTCGCCGGGGAATACGGTCTTGAGACGGTGAGCGATCTTGTCCCCGTCGCGGGAGAGCTTGTTTTCGGCGCGGAGCATGAATTCTTTTCGCAGGAGGGCAGCATGAAATACGGCCCGTTCACCGCGTTCTACGGGCTGGAATTTCAGGACGCGCTTTCCGTGGATATGAGCCTGAAATACGCCGCCGTGGAGGCCGGGAGCTTTCAGGTGACGGAGGTCTACGCCACGGACGGCCTTAACCGCAAGGCGAATTTGAAGGTTCTGGAGGACGACCGCAATTTCTTCCCGGACTATAACGGGGCGTTCCTCGTGCGGGAGGACGTGTTTGAACGCTTTGCCGACGCCGCGCCGGAGCTTGAGGAGGTCATCGCCCTGCTGGAGGGGCAGATTTCCGACGACGATATGGTGGATATGACCTACCGCGTCGATGTTCTGGGCGAGACGGTGGACGAGGTCGCGCTGTCGTTTCTTGCCGAACGCGGCCTTATCGGCGGCTGATCCGCGGAAGCCGCGGCGATTCACACGGTATGCTTCACGATTTTTTTCAGCAGCCCCATGTAATATCGGAAGCATGCCGTGCGGCCATACGCCAGAAGGAATATGACGTTCGGCAAAATCAGGCATATGGCCGCCCTGGCCACGAAGGGGAGAAAGCCCGCCTGCGGAAGAAAGCCGCAGACCCACCATGTAAGGATTCCCGCTGCGGCAGTTATGAGCGTGTTAATTCCGTATTTGACAAAATACGGCCATACGCTTGTCTGAAAGCCGTGCTTATAGAGCACATAAGGCTCGATCCAGAAGCAGGTCGTTATCGTGCTTATCAGCGTGCCGAGAAACACGCCGGCGACGCCGTACCGCTTTGCCAACAGAATAGACGCGACGAGATTTATGACCGATTCAGCCACGGGCTTGTATCGGTCATAATAATACAGCCCGAAGGCGTCGCGGAACGTCAGTCCGGCGCGTCTCATGCCGGTGAAGTAGAAGTTCGCGGCGATTATCAGCACCAAAGGCATATTGAACACATATTCGTCCGTCAGCCATATGTCGCTGATAAAGGGGTTTATCAGGACGAAAAGGCAGATGGCGGAAAAGCCGTACAGCCAGCTTCCGAAGAAATTGATCCGGTCAAAGGCTTCCAGAGCGTTCCGGCCGCCTTTTTCCGCTCCCAGATTCCCGACGCTTGCCGCCACGGCGCTGAAAACAAGACCGTAGACCGTGGAAAGCGCGCTCGTGACCAGATAGTAGTTGGAATACAGACCCGCCGCGACGAGGCCGACAAAATAGGTGATGAGGAGATTGTCCGTCCCGTTTACGACTACGGTTCCAAGCTTATGCAAAACCATGGCCTTCACATTTCGGACGAGGGTGCGCGTGGTCTCTTTGTCAAGAGCGGTCTTTTCCGCGGTCTTCAAAAACGGATAAAGCCTGTCGGCCCGCAGGGACAGGGCGATGTTCTCCGCCACCGTCATCACGATCTGCGCGCCCAGATATAAGAAATAACTGCCCGTCCAGAGAAGGAGCAGTATTTGCAGTATGTTCATAATGATGCGGCAAGCCGAATGATACGCCGTGACGAGGTACTGCTTCTGGTCGGCTATCACGAGCGAGCGCTTATAGGCGCAAAAATAGGACGCCGCAGACAAGGCCACATACATCAGGTATATGGCGCTGAGATGCGGGATATCGGGCATATCCTTTATGAGATACGGCAGAAACGGCGTCACGAGGCTCCCGGCTGCCAGAACGAAGACGCCGATGATGTTGTACGCCTTTCTGTACAGCTCCACGAGAGCCTTGATTTTTATCTCGTCGCCCTCCGCAAGGGGCTTGTACATGCTGAAGGTGATGGCGCTGCCGATGCCGAGCTCCGCCAGAGAAAGCATGGACAGGATGTTGGAAAACGTCCCGTTGAGACCCAGATACTCCGCAGACAGGACGAACGCAAACACACGGCGGGACAGAAAATTCACCAACAGTATGAGAGCCTCGCCCAGCAGCGCGTAGCGTATATTTTTGACGGATTTTCCTGTTCTGCTCATTTT
>CAZEXC010000090.1:0-5228 GCA_964516625.1 uncultured Oscillospiraceae bacterium
GCGGACACGCCGACGCCGCCCGCCAGAGACATGACCAGCGTCAGCACAAGCAGGAAGCTGATAAGTCGTTTCATTTTTCGCACCTCATTTTCTTTATATTCGCAAATATTTGCTTCTTCCAAATATTTGCCAAAAACAACATCCATCGTTATTTATATCACGTCGTTATTAATTTTGCAACAGGAATCCAAAATAATAAATAAATATTATTCTATATAGTTAATATATTTATATATAAATTATATTTTATTAATAAATATTCCCCTTATACGGCTTCCTCCAGACGGCGGCGGACGGCGGCGATGAAGGTCTCGGTGTCCACGCCGGAGGAAAGGCCGGTCAGGGCGGCCATGTCGCCGGTGGCGGCGCCGTCCGCGACGGCGGCGAAGCACGCCCGTTCCAGTCTGCCGCCGAAATCGCGCAGGGCGGCGGAGCCGTCAAGCTCGCCGCGCTTCCGCAATGCGCCCGACCAGGCGAAGATCGTCGCCATGGGGTTCGTGGAGGTTTTTTCGCCCTTCCGGCGGCGGTACCAGTGGCGGGTGACGGTGCCGTGGGCGGCCTCGTATTCAAAGCAGCCGTCCGGGGACACGAGGACGCTGGTCATCAGCGCCAGAGCGCCGAAGGCCGCGCCTATCATGTCGCTCATCACGTCGCCGTCGTAATTTTTCAGCGCCCAGACAAAGCCGCCCTCCGACCGCATACAGCGGGCCACGGCGTCGTCGATGAGCGTATAGAGATACGAAAGACCCGCCCGGGCGAAGCTGTCCCTGTATTCCCCGTCGTAGACCTCCTGAAAAATGTCGCGGAAGCGGCCGTCGTAAACGGGGGAGATGGTGTCCTTGCAGGAGAACCAGAGATCCTGCCCCTTGTCCAGCGCGCAGGCAAAGCAGCTTCTGGCAAAGGAGCGGATGCTTTCGTCGGTGTTGTACATCGCCAGCGCCACGCCGGGGCCGTCGAAGGCGTGGACAAGCTTTTCCTCCCCGCCGCCGGTCAGACGCGCCTCGCCCGCGCCGGATATGCGAAGCTCGGAGGCCCGGTACAGGTCGCCATAGCTGTGGCGCGCTATGGTGATGGGCTTTTTCCAGCCCGGCACGAGCGGCGTCGTCCCCGGCAGGAGGATGGGCGCGCGGAAGGTGGTGCCGTCCACATAGGCGCGTATGGTACCGTTGGGGCTGGGGTACATACGGGACAGGCCGTATTCCTCCATGCGCCCGGCGTTGGGCGTGATGGTGGCGCACTTGACGCCCACGCGCAGCCGCTTTATGGCCTTCGCCGCCTCCAGCGTCACGGCGTCGTCCGTTTCCTCCCGGTGGGGAAGACCGAGGTCGTAATATTCCGTGTTGAGCTCCACGAACGGTTCGATAAGCTCCGTTTTTATCATCCGCCAGATAAGGCGCGTCGTCTCGTCCCCGTCCATCTCCACGATGGGGTTCGGCATTTTTATCCTTGTCATGTCCTCACCTCGGATCTGTCGCGATACCAGTTCATAAGGCACCCGGCCAGAAGGATCTCCCGCTCCTTTTGGGACAGAGCCCCAAGGCCGAGGGTCACCTCCGCGCCGTCTATCGTGCCGCGCACCGTCTCCGCCCCGGACAGGAGCGCCCTGCGTATGCCCGGCACACGCAGCACCGCGCCTTCCCGCCATGTGAACGCCCCGTCCCAGAGGAAGGGCAGGATGCCCCAGTTTATGAGATTGGAGCGGTAGCGCTTCGTGGCGTACTCCGCGGCTATGTTCGCCGCGCCGCCCAGAACGCGCTGGCAGGACGCGGCCTGCTCCCGGGCCGAGCCGTCCCCGGGCTTCACGGCGTAGATGGCGCTGGCCCGGCCATCCTCCATGAGCCTTTTGCACCGGGGGACATACTCCGGCACGCGGCGGGACAGGGTAAATTCCGCCAGCTTCATGGGGTTTGAGCGGTAGCTGGACGTCTCCCCGGAGGGGATGAGCTCGTCCGTCGTCGTCACCGGGTCGTGGATAACGGCGGCGAGCGTCGCCTCCAGATCCTCCGGCATGGGCGGTATCTCCGGCCACGGGCGGATGTTCGGCCCGCAGCGGAGCGGCTCGTCCGCAAGCGGTTTTCCAAAGCCGTGGTAGACCCGCTTTTCATAGGGGGCGGGGTCATAGTCGTCAAAGGGCTCCGGCATATCGTAAGCTATCTCCGTGGCGGGCGTGACGACCCCGCCGTTTGCGGCTGTGGCCGCGATGGAGCGGGCGTCCATCAAAATGACCTCCGCCGACTGGCCGTCGGCGGGACGGGAGCCCTCCCGGTTGGGGAAGTTGCGGGTGGAGTGGCGCAGGCTCACAGTGCCGTTGGCGGGAACGTCCCCCGCGCCGAAGCACGGGCCGCAGAAGCAGGGCTTCATCACCGCGCCCGCCTCCATGAGCGTTTGCGCCGCGCCGTATTTCATGGCCGCGAGGCTCACCGGCATACTGGAGGGGTAGACGGAAAGCTCGAAATAGCCGTTTCCCGTGCCGCGTCCGCGCAAAATGGCCGCGGCCTCGAGGATGTTCTGCAGCGTGCCTCCGGCGCAGCCGGCGATGATGCCCTGCCCCGCCGTCTTGCCCGCGAGCTCCGACACCGGCACGGCCTTCGACGGGTGATAGGGCAGCGCCGCCATAGGCACGACGGAGGAAAGGTCTATCTCCACCATGCCGTCGTACAGCGCGCCGTCCTTCGGCTCCATCCGCGCATAGTCGCCGATGCGGCCGCGGAGGGCAAGCCAGGCCTCGGTCTTCTCGTCCGTCTGCCAGACGCTGGAAAGGCACGCCGTTTCCGTCGTCATCACGTCCACGCCCATGCGCCAGTCCATGGAAAGGTTTTTCACGCCCGGCCCGGCAAATTCCAGCACGGCGTTTTTCACAAAGCCGGAGCCGAACACCGCGCCGCACAATGCCAGCGCCGCGTCGTGGGGGCCGACGCCCTGCCGGGGCGCGCCGGTGAGGTAGACGAGGATGACCCGGGGCGCGGCAAGCTCGTAAGGGTCGCCCAGAAGCTGCTTTACGATTTCCGGGCCGCCCTCGCCGAAGCCCATCGTGCCTAACGCGCCGTAGCGGGTGTGGCTGTCCGAGCCGAGGATCATCCGGCCGCATCCGGCCAGCGCCTCCCGGGCGTACTGGTGGATAACGGCGAGGTTGGCCGGAACGTACTCCCCCCCGAAACGCCGGGCGGCGGAAAGGCCGAATACATGGTCGTCGGCGTTTATCGTCCCGCCCACGGCGCACAGGCTGTTGTGGCAGTTGGTGAGCACATAGGGCACGGGAAACCGCCTGAGCCCCGAGGCCATAGCCGTCTGGATGACGCCGACGTATGTTATATCGTGGCTTATGAGGGCGTCGAAGCGTATCCGCTCCCCGCCGTGGGCGGCCAGAATCCCCGCCGTCATGGTGCGGGCGGGATCGGCCTCCGGCGTCGGCGCGGCGGGCGCGCCGCGGAGCCACATCGTTTTTTTGTCCGTGATTGCTGCCATATCGTCCCATCCTCTTTTTTTGATGGCTCCCATTATACAACCTTTTCCCGCCCCGGTAAACACATTTTTGAGACAAAGCGGGAGATGTTTTTGCTATGATAATTGTACAAAACTTGCAAAAATCTTCCGCTTTTGCGGCAAAAGCTCTATACTATCCCCAATTTTTGAATATTCCGAAAGAATAACTTGCAAACACAGGCCGGTGGGTTATATAATGGGGCAAACATACGGAGCGCTGTGCGCCGCCCGGAAAGGGGAAAATATCATGGCGGATGAAAAACGCGTCATAGAGGAATATATGCACACGCTGTGCGCCGACGTGCGGGAGCGGTACGCCATCCCGCCGCAGGTGTTCAGCGCCGCGATACACCGCGGCCTTCGCAACGAGGACGGCACCGGCGTGCTTGTCGGCGCGACGCGCATCGGCAGCGTCCGGGGCTATTACATGGAGGACGGCGAGCGCGTGCCGATGGACGGCCAGCTCCTGTTCCGGGGCATACGGGTGACGGATCTGGCGGAGAACCACTGGCAGTCCGGCACCTTCGGCTATGAGGAGGTGGCGTACCTCCTGCTTTTGGGGAAGCTTCCGAACCGCCGGGAGATGGAGCTTTTTTCCGCCATGCTCGCCGAGGCGCGGCCCCTGCCCCCCGGCTTTTTCGACGATATGATCCTCAAAAACCCCAGCCCCAACGTGATGAACGGTCTGGCCCGCAGCGTCCTGGCGCTGTACGCCTATGACAGCGACCCGGACGACCGTTCGGTGGAAAACCTCATGCGCCAGTCCGTGAGCCTGATCGCGCGGCTGCCCGTCATCGTGGCGCAGACTTACGCCGTCAAGCGCCACGTCTACGACGGCAAGAGCCTTTATATCCACCGGCCAAAGGATGAGCTGTCCCTGTCGGAAAATTTTCTCCGCATGGTACGCAAGGACAAAAGCTACACGCCCGAGGAGGCGCGGCTTCTGGATCTCATGCTCATCCTCCACGCCGAGCACGGCGGCGGCAACAACTCCGCTTTCGTGTGCCGGGCGCTGTCCTCCTCCGGGACGGACACCTATTCCGCCATCGCCGGGGCCGTCGGCTCGCTGAAGGGCGCTCTCCACGGCGGCGCGAACGCCAAGGTGATGGAGATGTTCCGTTATCTCGACACCGCCGTCCGCGACCACGCCGACGACGGCGAGATACGCGCCTGTCTGACGGACATCCTCGACGGCAGGGGCGGGGACGGCTCCGGGAAGATATACGGCCTCGGCCACGCGGTCTATACGCTGTCCGATCCCCGCGCGGCGCTGATAAAGCGCTGCGCCCGCGGCATGGCGGAGAAAACGGGCGATCTCGAGCAGTTCCAGTTCATGGAGCGCGTGGAGCGCGTCGGCGTGGAGCTCCTCATGGAGAAGAAAAAGGACAGCTTTCCCCTGTGCGCGAACGTGGACTTTTACTCCGGCTTTGTTTATAGTATGCTGGGCATCCCGGAGCAGCTGTATACCCCGCTGTTTGCCATTGCCCGCATCGCCGGCTGGTGCGCGCATCGGATGGAGGAAGTCCTCACCGGCGGCCGCATCATGCGCCCGGCGTACCGCGCCGTCATGGACAGATCGCCGTACGTTCCCATCGACGAGCGGCCCTGAAAACGGCCTTTCGGCTTTATCATACCTTTATTACTTATGGAAGCGGCCCGGAGAGCTTTTCCGCCGGAGGCGGAAATTATATCGCTCCGGGTTGCTTTTTGCCGCATTTTATCGTATACTTGTCAAAAGTGTTAAT
>CAZEXC010000090.1:5328-6784 GCA_964516625.1 uncultured Oscillospiraceae bacterium
TCAAAAGTGTTAATCCAATTATTGCGCTTTGTTCATCCAAAACGGTTCGCCGCCGGTGTTTTGGGAAAAAGCCGCCGGCTGACGGGACTGCACACCTGCAAGCGGAGGAGGAACAGATTGTACCAGAGCCTTGTAAAAAGAATCATCGACGTCGTTTTGTCCCTTTGCGGCATCCTGATCCTGTGGCCGCTGCTCCTTATCGTGGCGGCTCTGATAAAAATAGAAGATCCCGGCCCCGCCTTTTTCCGCCAGACCCGCTCCGGCCTCCACCGGCAGCCCTTCACGCTGGTAAAGTTCCGCACCATGAAAACCGACACGCCCAGCGACCTCCCCACGGGGGAGCTCCCGGATGCGGAGCGCTGCTTCACGCGGGCGGGCCGCTTCCTGCGTAAAACCTCGCTGGACGAGCTTCCCCAGCTTTTCCAGATACTGACGGGGAAGATGTCTATCGTCGGCCCGCGCCCGGTCATCTGCCGGGAGACGGATCTTCTGGACGAACGGGACAGGTACGGCGCAAACGACGTCCGCCCCGGCCTTACCGGCTGGGCGCAGATAAACGGGCGGGACAGGCTTTCCGCGAAGGAAAAGGCCCGCTATGACGGAGAGTATGTGCAGTATATGAGCTTTCGGTTCGACTGCCGGTGTTTTTTCGGCACCTTCGGAAGGATGATAGACACGACCGTCCCATAAGCGCGCGGCAAACCCCCGCATGGGCTTTTTCCCATATGAAAAGGCAGAGAGAGAATGGAATGCATCCGATGAAAAATGAACCACAAAGCGAGCCGCTGAATAACGGGGACGGCGTTATTTTGCCTTATGAGTGCTCCGGCGAATATTTTATCGAGTCTCTGGGCGTTATCCCGCGAAAGCCGGTTTACTCCTTCATAAAGCGTCTTTTCGATATTGTCGCGTCCGCGTGCGCGCTGGTCGTGTTGGCCATCCCGATGCTGGTGATCGGCGTTGCCGTGAGATGCACCTCCCCCGGCCGGGCGCTTTACCGGCAGGAGCGTCTCGGAAAGGACGGCAAGCCGTTTCTGATGGTGAAATTCCGTTCCATGCGCGAGGACGCGGAAACCGACGGCGCGCAGTGGTCGCAGGGCGACGACGATCCCCGCATCACCGGGGTCGGAGCGTTTCTGCGAAAGAGCCGCCTGGACGAGCTTCCGCAGTTCTGGTGCGTATTGACGGGCAAAATGACCCTTGTGGGGCCGCGCCCGGAGCGGCAGGTGTTTTATGACAAATTCGAGGAATACATCCACGGGTTCCGCGAGCGCCTGAAGGTCAAGCCGGGCATCACCGGCCTCGCGCAGGTAAACGGCGGCTATAATCTGAAGCCCGAGGAAAAAATCTGTTTCGATGTGGAATATATCAGATCCAGATCCGTCTGGCTCGATTTCAAGATCATGCTCAAGACGATAAAGGTCGTCCTCCGCGGCGACGGGGCGAAATGAGGGGA
>CAZEXC010000091.1:0-6507 GCA_964516625.1 uncultured Oscillospiraceae bacterium
CGCCGCCCGGTCACGGCGGGAGACGTTGATTTTTGCGGCGCGTCATGGTAAAATTCAAATTTATATGAAGTCTTTTACTCTGAACCATTTGTGAGGTAACGATATGGCCGATTTGAGACAGGAGATCAGCCGGCGGCGCACTTTTGCGATCATCTCCCACCCGGACGCCGGCAAGACCACGCTCACGGAAAAGCTCCTTTTATACGGAGGCGCGATACAACTGGCCGGCGCCGTCAAGGGCAAGGCCTCGGCGCGCCACGCCGTGTCCGACTGGATGGAGCTGGAAAAGCAGCGCGGCATCTCCATCACCTCCTCCGTCATGCAGTTTGAATACGACGGCTATTGCATAAACATCCTCGACACACCGGGGCATCAGGACTTTTCCGAGGACACCTACCGCACCCTGATGGCCGCGGACAGCGCCGTCATGGTCATCGACGCGGCCAAGGGCATCGAGCCGCAGACCCGAAAGCTTTTTAAGGTCTGCGCCATGCGGCATATCCCCATTTTCACCTTCATCAACAAGCTTGACCGGGACGCCCTCAGCCCCTATGAGCTCATGGAGCAGCTCGAAACGGAATTCGGCATCGGCACCTATCCCATGAACTGGCCCATCGGAAGCGGCCGGGATTTCAAGGGCGTTTATGACCGGCAGGAGGGGAAGATACTCGCCTTCGGGGATCTGCACCGGGGCGCGAGCCGCATCGAGGCGGTCGAGTGCTCCCTCGGCGAGACGGAAAAGCTCGACGGGCTTCTGGGCGCGGCGCTCCGCGAGACGCTTCAAAACGACGTGGAGCTTCTCGACGGCGCGGGCTATGAGTTCGATCTGGAAGCCGTACGCAGCGGCGGGCTCAGTCCGGTGTTTTTCGGCTCGGCGCTGACAAATTTCGGCGTGGAGCCGTTTCTGAAAAGCTTTCTCAGGCTCACGACGCCGCCCCTGCCCCGCAGGGCGGCGGAGGGGACGGTCGACCCGTTCGAGGAGGATTTTTCCGCTTTCGTCTTTAAGATACAGGCCAACATGAACAAGGCCCATCGGGACCGCATCGCCTTCATGCGCGTCTGCTCCGGCCGCTTCCAGCGGGACGCGGAGTATTACCACGTGCAGGGCGGAAAGTCCCTGCGCCTTGCCCAGCCGCAGCAGATGATGGCCCAGTCCCGCCAAATCATCGACGAGGCCTACGCCGGGGACATCATCGGCATCTTCGACCCCGGCATCTTCTCCATCGGAGACACCGTCTGCTCCAAGGCGCGCAAAATCACCTACGAGGGCATCCCCACCTTCGCGCCGGAGATATTCGCCGCCGTGGAGCGAACCGACACCATGAAGCGCAAGCAGTTTGAAAAGGGCATGACGGAAATCGCGCAGGAGGGCGCTATCCAGATATTCCACGCGCCGAACAGCGGTCTGGAGGAGGTCATCGTCGGCGTGGTCGGCATTTTGCAGCTCGAGGTTCTGGAATACCGGCTCAAGACCGAATACGGCGTGGAGGTGCGCCGCAGGGGGCTTCCTTACCAGTTCGTGCGCTGGATAGAGAACACGGATATGGATCTGTCCAAGCTCAATCTCGGCACCGATTCCCGCTGGCTACAGGATTTTCGGGGGAACGACCTGCTCGTCTTCGGCGGCCAGTGGTCCATACGCTGGGCGGAGGAGAAAAACCCCGGCCTTATCCTCCGCGAATTCAAGCAGAATTAAGGCGGACTCCACGGAAAGCGCCGACGCTGCCCGCCGCGCGTTTTCCGTTTTTATGAGATCCGCCAAATGTCAGGGCATTTTCGCGCGCGGACTGGGCATATATCGTAAAATGTGCTAGAATACAATAAATTGCAGGAAAAGGGACAAACGGCACAGCGGAGGAACAGGGGGGCGGCACTGTGGGATTTCACTGGAAGCATATCGGTAAGCGCTGGGCGGGGCTCACGCTATCGGCGTGTATCGTGGCGGCGTTCTATGTGGCGCTGACCCATCTGACCGCGATCGCGTCCGCGCTGAAGACCGGGCTCCACTTCTGCCAGCCGGTCATCATCGGCGTTGTCATCGCCTATATCCTGACCCCGCTGGCAAACTACCTCCAACGGACGGTTTTCCGCCGGATGCGCTCCCGCAGGGCGGCGGGCAGGCTGGCCATCGCGGTGACGGTCGTGCTTGTGCTCATCCTGCTCCTGCTCCTGCTGGGGATGCTCATCCCGCAGCTTATCAACAGCATAGTCGGCTTTGTGGGAAACCTTGACATGTACGTCGCCAGCCTGCGGCGGTTCGTAAGCGCGCTGGGGATACAGTCGGAGGAGCTGGAGCAGAAGCTGGCCGAGCTCGTCAGCGACGAAAACGGCATCCTGCAGCGGATAACGAATATGCTCACCAGCAATATCGGACGGATCGCGCAGGTGATGTCCAGCGTCGGCGGGCAGGCGGTCAACTGGATCATCAGCTTTATCATGGCCATTTACCTGCTGGCGGACAAAGCCCGCATCGTCGGCGCGGTGCGGCGCTTTTTCCGGCTCGCGCTGACGGACGACGCTTATATGCGCGGCGCGGGCATTTGGAGGCGCTTTAACGAGATTCTTTCCAAATATATCACCTTCGAGCTGATCGACGCGCTGATCGTCGGAGGCGCGAACTATCTGTTCATGACGATAATGGGTATGCCATACGCGCTGCTTGTTTCCGCCGTCGTGGGCGTGGCAAACCTCGTGCCTACCTTCGGGCCCATCGTCGGCGCGGCCGTGGGAGCGTTTATCCTGCTGCTGGCGGAGCCCCTTCTTGTGCTGTGGTTTCTGGGCTTTACCATTATTTTACAGGCGGTGGACGGCTACATCATCAAGCCCAAGATGTACGGGGACGCCTTGAATATCCCCTCCATCCTCGTGCTGGCCGCCGTCATCATAGGAGGCCGGATGTTCGGCGTCGTAGGCATCCTGCTTGCCATCCCGTGCGCGGCGCTGCTTATGTACCTGTATGAGGAGCTCCTTATCCCGTGGCTCAAGGCGCGCAAGGAGGGGAAAACGCGCCGGGCCGATCCCCCCGCCGGCGCCGCCGTTTCCGTCCCCGCGCCCGCCGGTGGCGAGGCAGAGCGGCCGGACGGAGAAAAGCAGCAGACCTGAACCGCCGGGGGATATTGAAAAAATCCCCCGCTTTCCGTATAATATCAGCATATACTCGAAATTTTACGCAATAAGGCAAAGGAGTGGATACCAATGACCAGAACGCGCATCGCCGCGCTTTGGAAGTCGCCGGAGACATATACGGCCGGGGCCGTCACTGTCTGCGGCTGGGCGCGAACCATCCGCGGCCAGAAGAACTTTGGATTTATCGATTTGAACGACGGCAGCGCCTTTAAGGGCGTGCAGGTCGTCATCGAGCGCGACAAGCTCCCCAATTACGACGAGATCGCCAAGCTCAACGTGGGCGCGGCTCTCATCGTGACCGGCAGCCTCGCGCTGACGCCGGAGGCAAAGCAGCCCTTTGAGATAAAGGCGGAAAAGGTGGAGGTAGAGGGCGTTTCCGCGCCGGACTACCCGCTGCAGAAAAAGCGCCACACCGTCGAATATTTGCGCACGATACAGCATCTTCGGCCCCGGACGAATCTTTTCTCCGCGGTGTTCCGCGTCCGCTCCGTGGCGGCGCAGGCCGTCCACGAATTTTTTCAGAGCCGGGGCTTTGTGTATATCCACACGCCCATCATAACCGGCTCCGACTGCGAGGGCGCGGGGGAGATGTTCCGCGTAACGACCCTTGATTTGAACGATCTGCCCCGGCGGGAGGACGGCTCGGTGGACGAGAGCAGGGATTTCTTCGGCAAGGCCACGAACCTCACCGTCTCCGGCCAGCTAAACGCCGAAAACTTCGCCATGGCCTTCGGGGACGTGTATACCTTCGGGCCTACCTTCCGCGCGGAAAATTCCAACACCCAGCGGCACGCCGCGGAGTTTTGGATGATCGAGCCGGAGATGGCTTTCTGCGATCTGGATGACGACCTTGAGTGCATGGAGGCGATGGTGAAATACATCATCGCGACCGTGCTGGAAAAATGCCCGCAGGAGATGGAATTTTTCAACAGCTTCGTGGATAAGGGGCTGTTGGAGCGCCTGCGGCACGTGGCCGGGAGCGACTTTGCCCGCGTGACGTACACGGAGGCGGTGGAGCTTCTGAAAAAGTCCGGCGCGGATTTCAAATACCCCGTGGAATGGGGCATCGACCTGCAGACCGAGCACGAGCGCTATCTCACCGAGCAGATATACAAACGCCCCGTGTTCGTGACGGATTATCCCAAGGAGATCAAGGCGTTTTACATGCGTCTGAACGACGACGGGAGAACCGTCGCCGCGGCGGACTGCCTCGTGCCCGGCATAGGCGAGATAATCGGCGGGAGCCAGCGCGAGGAACGGCTCGACGTGCTCACCGCGCGCATGAAGGAGCTGGGTCTGCGGGAGGAGGACTACTGGTGGTACCTCGACCTGCGGCGATACGGCTCGTGCCGCCACGCGGGCTTCGGCCTCGGCTTCGAGCGCATGGTCATGTATCTGACGGGCGTTTCCAACATCCGCGATGTGGAGCTGCATCCCCGAACCGTCGGGAACGCGGAGTTTTAAAATCCGTCCTTGCGGCTCCGGGCGCGGACTGCGCGGGGGACGCTTGATTTTAACAGGCGGGAGAAGGATATTATGTTTCTTCGGCGGGCCAGATGGGTCACGGACAAATATATACTCGTCATGCTGGGGCTGTTCCCGCTTTTCTGCGGTTTTCGCCTGCACGCCTATGAAAGCATCACGGAGTCGAAATTCACCTTCTTTGCCGCCGCTACGGCGATATGGGCTTCGGCGGTGCTGGTACTCGTCGTGATCGGCCTTGCGCGGCGTGAGCGCTGTCCGATGCAGATACGCCCGGCGCATATTGCCGTGGCCGCGTTCCTCGCTGCCGGCGCGGTGTCGGCCCTCGTGTCCGAATACGGAGGCGTCTGTCTCATGGGCGCGGATCGGAACGACGGCTATCTCACCACGGTGATGTACGGCGTCATTTTCTTCGGCGTTTCCTTTCTGGCGTCGCCCAGACCGCGGTATGTCTGGGCGCTCGGCGTCTCCGCCGGACTGTGCAGCGTCATTGCGCTTTTGCAGCTTGGCGGCTTCGACCCGCTCCGGCTCTATCCCGCGGGGACAAATTATTTTGACAAATACGCCGCCTATAACGGCGCGTTTTTAGGCACGATCGGCAATACCGGCCTTCTGGCGGCGTACCTGTGTCTGGCCGCTCCGCTTCTGGTGATATATTCGATACTGTCACCCCGCCGGTGGGATATCGCGCTTCTCGTCCCGGGCACGCTGGCGCTGTGCGTTCTGGCGCTGTGCGACGTGGACGCCGGAGCGGCGGCTCTGGCAGGGTGCGCGCTGGTGTCGGTCCCCATGGTCATCCGGCGGCGGCGCGCGTCCCGGATAGCGGCGGGCGTATCCGGCGGCGTGACCCTTGCCGGGCTCGGGACATTATATTTCTGGCCGGGGACCTCCGGCACGCTCTGGGAGATGTCCCGCGTGCTGCACGGGGAGCTGTCCGACTCCTTCGGATCGAGCCGCGGGGAGATATGGAAGGCCTGCTGGGCGCTGTTCAGGGAAAAGCCGTGGTTCGGCGGCGGCCCGGGCACGTTCGCAGAGCGCGTAGACATCACGTGGAGCCGGTATGTGGAGGAGATAGGCAGGGTGCGTACCGTGCGCGTGGGAAACGCCCACAACGTATATCTTGGCTATCTAGTGAATATCGGCATTTTCGGCTTTTTGAGCTATCTGGCCGCTCTTGTGTGCAGCCTTGTGACATGGTGGAGGCGGCGAAACGACGGCGCGCTGTACCCGGCGCTCGGAAGCGCTCTTCTCTGTTACGCGATACAGGATCTTTTCGGCCTCGGTCTTCCGCTGACCGCGCCGATGTTCTGGGTCATATGGGGGCTTCTGGAGAGCGGCCCGGAGCCTCCGCCGGAAGAATTCCGGGAGCCGCTCCCCGAGCCTGAAGCCAAAGAGAATCGGGAAAAAGAATAAACGACGCCCCGGCATTTGAAGCCCTGCAGGCCTCAAGCGCCGGGGTTCGTTTGCGTATTCAGGCGGGAAAGAGAGCCTTTTTGATCTGGCCCACGGCGTTTTTTTCGAGCCGCGACACCTGAGCCTGAGATATGCCGATGGCGGAAGCTACCTCCATCTGTGTGCGGCCGTCAAAAAATCGCATGGACAGGATACGTTTTTCCCTCTCGCCGAGCTTGTCCACGGCTTCGGAAAGCGCGATGCGCTCAAGCCAGGACGCATCGGTGTTTTTTGTGTCGCATATCTTGTCCATGACGCTGACACTCTCGCCAGCCTCGCCATAGACCGGGTCGAACAGGCTCACCGGGTCGCTCATCGCGTCAAGAGCCATGACGACCTCGGAGGTCTTTATGCCGAGGGAGCCGGCGATATCGTCGACGGACGGCTCCCGCTGCCTCTCGTTCATAAGCGCCTCCCGCGCCTGCATGACGCGATAGGCAAGGTCCC
>CAZEXC010000092.1:0-3739 GCA_964516625.1 uncultured Oscillospiraceae bacterium
CGGCTTTTATTTTGCGGCTTATTTCTCCCGCAGCACGCCGATGTTCTGCGCCAGATATATCCCGCCGGACAGGACGGTCAGCGCCGCGCATATCCAGATAAGGATGTTCGATACCGGCGCAAGGAGCCCCGTGCCGCAGGCGCGGAGAACGAGGATGGCTATCAGGGACAGATCCTGAAAAAACGTTTTTATCTTGCCCCATATGTTCGCGGCTATGACGACGCCCTGCTCCGCGCCAAGCTGCCGGATGCCGGAGACGAGAAATTCCCGCAGCAGGATAAGCGCCAGCGCCACGGGGGGGATGAGCCCCTCCGGCACGAGCAGCACCATGACGGAATAATTCAGTATCTTGTCGGCCAGAGGATCCATGAATTTCCCGACGTTCGTCACAAGGCCGCGGGCGCGGGCGATGCGCCCGTCAATCCAGTCGGTCGTCGACGCCGCGACGAATATAATCACGCTCAGCCACGCGAAAACACGCCCGTCCAGCAGCAGGAACGCAGCCATGAGCAGGGCGCCGACGATGCGCGCGACCGTGAGCTTATTGGGCAGGTTCATCTCCGGCTTCTCCTTTCCGGCTCCTGTTTTTTCGTATCCACACCACACCGAGAACGCCCGCGGCCACCTGAATCGCGACGAACAGGACCGTTGCGATGATGAAGCCCGGCGAACCGGGCGTCTGTACCTTTACGCCCATGACGGTGGTGATGAGAAGCGTCGGAAGCTGGCCCAGAAGCCCGCCCAGCAGGAACCTGCCATAGGGCATGCCCCGCGCGCCGAGATAAAGGCTCAGCGGATCCGCCGGGAATATGCCCACCGCGCGCAGCAGGGCGGTGGCGTGCACGGCTCCTTTTCCCTGCATGATGCTTACCGCGCGAAGCTTTGGCCGCCGCTGGACGATAAGATCCGCCGCGCCCTTTCCGCCGAAATGTCCGACGACGTAGGGGATGGTGAACTCGACGATTGTCCCGGCGATGCTGACCGCAACGGCGACGGGAAGCGGGAACACGACGCCGGCTGCAATATATAACAGCTTCTGGTACACCACGACGGTCACGCTCTTGGCGGCGAAAAGCCCCATGAACACCAGCGCGGCAAGCCACAGGTTCTCCGGCGTGAAGCTGACGATATTTTCGAGGGTCAGGTCGTTTCTGTATACATACGCCAGCACGGCGCTCACAAGTATGACGACTATGACGATCTCCGTGACCACGACGGACGTCTGGGATCGGATGACGCCATGCCGCATAATGGGCGTTTTCTTTTTGTCATGCGCCCGCAGGAAGCGGATGTACCACCGGCAGTACAGCACGATGCTCATCAGCATCATGCCGCCGCAAACGATCGTGATGATATTGGCCGCCGCGATCGGGATGTCCGGCCACAGGACAAGCAGCGCCATGGAGGCGTACAGCACGGCGGTGCAGACCTTCCCGTACCACTTGGCGGAATTGACCGTCCCGGTGCGGCGGATGGTGAGCCAGCCCATGAACAGCATGACAAGCTCCTTGACGACAAGGAAAGCGAGCAGGATCCACATGGTCGGGATGTGCCACGCCACGCAGAAGATCATGGCCGCCTGCGTAAGCTTATCCGCCACGGGGTCTATGACCTTCCCCAGGTCTGTTACCATATTATAATGCCGCGCTATGTACCCGTCCGCCACGTCGGTCAGTCCCGACGCAATGAGGACCACCAGCGCCCACACATAACGCGCCTCGAAATACGCCAGAACGAAGACCGGCACGAGGATCAGCCGGAAATAGGTTATCAGATTCGGAATGGACAGCGCCTCGCGCTTTTTCTGCTCCATTTATGCCTCCGTCTTTCTTTGACTTTTCGTTTTATCTTATCATTTTTTTCCTTCCTTTACAACCCCGAAAACCGCGGGCGCTGCCTATATTGTAACGGATTTGTAGTGAACAAAGCTTTAAAATCCTTTATAATAAGCTTGTTTAACAATTATTTAGGAGGAACCACTGCATGAAAATGACCAAAAAGCTTCTGGCGCTTGCGCTGGCGCTGTCTATGCTCCTGAGCCTCGGCTGCGCCGCTTTCGCATCCGGGGAGGCATCCGGAGAAACATCCGGGGAGGCGTCCGGGGAGGCGTCCGCCCCCGCCTACGGCGATCTGGAGGAAGAACCCGGCGACAACGCCGTCGTGTCCTATCACGAGGACGCCGTCGTATATGTCTCCGACGGCACAGAGTATACCGTCGAGCTGGCCGAGGGCGTCACGCCCTATCTGACCGTCGGCGGCGTGAACGTCCCCATGGCGGTCGGCAACTATGACGACGTCGTCGCTATTGACGTGGTAGAGCCCATCTACGAGTCCTCCGACTACCAGAGCAGCGACAAGGACGTTGACCTTACCACCGCGCTTGCCAGCGTTATCTACATCACCGAAGACGGCCTGCAGGAGAACCAGTCCGTCCTGTCCGCCGCCGTGGGCGGTGAGATCACCGACACGTCCGTTACCGGCGTGACCATCGAGTCCGACGGCGTCGCCGCCCTGTCCGGCATCCGCGCCGCCGGCAGCGCCGAGATGGAGGTCTCCGACGTCACGATCGAACTCACCGGCGAGGGCGGCAACGACTTTATGGGGCAGGGCGCGGCCCTGTGCGCCACCGACGGCGCCACGCTGATCGCCCGCAATGTCAACGCCGTCGTCAGCGGCAACGTCCGCGGCTGCACCTTTGCCGGCGGGCAGGCCACGCTGGAGGTCTATGA
Source organism: uncultured Oscillospiraceae bacterium (assembly GCA_964516625.1). Taxonomy (GTDB): domain Bacteria; phylum Bacillota; class Clostridia; order Oscillospirales; family Oscillospiraceae; genus CAJOIG01. The sequence continues at coordinate 2,730 of CAZEXC010000092.1, forward strand.
CTCCACCTTCGTCTGCGACGCGGGAGAATATGACGCGGACGCTTCCGTCGCGGGCGCGGCCATGAGCCAGCCCCCCGCGGGTCTGGGCGTCTACGGCAACACCCGTCTGAACAATATGGTGCACAATGCCACCGAGTATTTTGAAAACTGCACCTTCACCAGCCGCAACTGGGGCTGCCTTGGCGTTGACGCGGTAGAAGACGGGACGCTCACCTGCGTCGGCTGCACCATCAATGTGACCGAATGCGGCTATGGCGCGTACTCCATCGGCGCCTGCGTCGATACCTTCACCGACTGCGAGTTCAACATCCATAACGGCGTCGTCGCCTTTGCGGCCGTCAACGGCACCGTCATCCTCGACGGCGGCACCGTTGCCAACTCCGACCGCTATGGCATCGTGACCCATCAGGCCATGGGCATGGTTTCCACCATCAAGGTCCTGGGCGAGGGAACGGAGCTCAACGCCGCCTACTGCGCCATCATGGTCAAGGGCCGCTCCTCCGACATCGAGGTCGGCGACGGGGCCGTCCTGACCGCCTCCGAGACCAACGTCCTCATCCAGGCGCAGGATAACGACGACACCGGCGCCGGCGCTGTGAACGCCGAGGCGGAGGTGAACGTGGATATCCACGACACCGCGCTGGAGGGCGACATCGTTATGAGCATGGCTCCCGCCGAGGGCGACACCTCCACCATGAACGTGACGGTCACAAACGCGTCCATCGACGGCGCTGTCACGCTGTCCAATACCACGCTTGCCATTCCCGACGGCAGCATCTCCTTTGACAACATTCTGGATGTCGGCATGGTCGAGAACGAATACGGCGCCCGCGAGGATGCCTGCTATCTGGTCGTGACCCTTGCCGACGGCGCGGTCTGGAACGTCACCGAGACGAGCTATGTCACGGAGCTGAACGTGGACGCCTCCTCCACCGTCAACGGCGTCATAACCGAGACCGACGGCGGCTGCGTCATCGAGCCTCTTGCCGGCGCTTCCAACGAGACCGGCG
>CAZEXC010000092.1:3839-6456 GCA_964516625.1 uncultured Oscillospiraceae bacterium
GAGACCGGCGTCGACGAGACCGCGTATCAGCAGTATCTGCTGGCTTTTGTGGCCTCCTGCGCGGATATCCAGAGCAGCGGCGCGGCCGGTGAGTTCGAGGCCCTTATCGTGGCCGGCGACTACACCAGCTTCCCCGTGGAGATGCTTTTCGATCCCCAGTGGTTCGGCGAAGCTGCGCTGAGCCTTGACGAATTTATAGCCGCCAACGGCGACGTTGAGATTGCCGATCACCCGTCCAACGGCGCGATGCTGGACGGTACCGGCGCGTAAAACCGGCATCCGGGAAAGGCGTTTCGCCTTTCCCGGATTTTTTTATCTTGTGTTTTTATCGCATATCGGACCGTTTGCTTCCGCCGTATCTTTTTATCCTCTGTGCTTCCCGCCCGACAGGTATGCGTCGGCGGAAAGGGCCGCGACGTTTCCCTGTCCTGCTGCCTTGGCAATCTGATAGGGCCGTCCGGCGCAGTCCCCGGCGGCGAAAACGCCGGGTATCCCCGCGGCCATGGAGCTGTCCACGGCGATATGGCCGTCCTCCATGGGAAGCCCGGCGAGCAGCACGGAGGCCGCCACCGTGTCCCGCAGGATAAACACCCCGTCCACGGGATGCTCCTCGCCGTCCGCCGCAAGAGCCGTCACCCGCCCGTCGCCGCGTATCTCGCAGCCTTTGGCGCGGGCCCCGTCAAAATACTCGACCTCGCAGCCGATGCCGCGCAGAAACGCCGCCTCGTCCGGCGCGTCCGCGGAAAGGCCGATGACAGCGACGCGCTTTCCCCTGTAAAGCATCCCGTCGCAGGTGGCGCAGTAGCTCACGCCCCGGCCCAGAAGCTCCGCCTCGCCGGGATAGGGCTTTGCCCGAGCCGCCCCCGTGGCGAGGATGAGCGCCCCGGCGGTATAGACGTCCTGCCCCACGCTCACCATGAAGCTCTCTCCCATGGGCATCACGGCGGCGGCTCGTCCCGTCACGACGGGGATGTCCTGCCGCTCCAGACCGGCATTCATGGCGGCAAGGAGCTCCGCGCCGCTCATGCCCGTCATGCCGGGATAGTTGTCTATCCGATGGGCGCGGGAGAGGGCGCTTGTGCCGGGCGGGTTCGACACGACGATCGTCCGCCGCCCGCGGGCATGAGCCGTCAGCGCCGCAGAGATGCCTGCGGGCCCGGCTCCCAGAATCAGTATATCACAGGAAAATCCGTCCAAAACCGACAAACCTTTCTTTTGCAGAATAACGCAGAGTATTTTTTGATATTATACCGCGCGCCCGGGCGTTTGTAAACCGATACAAACCCAGCCCGGCGGGGAAAAGTCCGCTTGACAGAGGTTTTTATGCCTCTTATAATAAGCGTATCGGCTTGTTTTGAGCGCGGGGATATATCCGGCGGAAATATGCAAAACGCGGACTTTGCATCGTCGAGCCGCAATATATCGATGCAGCTTGTGTTATAAAATTCCATATAATGCGCTGCATAAAAAGAAAACGGGAGCATGGTACATCCCCATATATCTGAGACAAAGGAGAGCATCGTAATGGCCGAGCATAACGTCTCTGTCATCATCCCGGCGCTGGACCCGGACGAGAGCCTGATTTCTTACGTTGCGCAGCTTGCGGGCGCCGGTTATGCGCACATTATTCTCGTCGACGACGGGAGCGCCGCCGAAAAGCGGCATATTTTTTCGTCCCTGCAGGAGCGGCATGGCTGCATTTTGCTGCGCCATGCCGTCAATATGGGAAAGGGCCGTGCGCTGAAGGACGCGTTCAACTATTATCTCACGCATCTTGCCGACGAGTGCTTCGGCGTTATCACGGCTGATTCCGACGGACAGCACGCGGCGGAGGACGTCGTTCGCGTGGAGCAGGCCATGCGGGAGCACCCGGACAGCCTTGTTTTGGGAGCCAGGGATTTTGACGATCCCAACGTCCCGTTCAAGAGCAGAAACGGGAATAAAATCACAAAAAGGGTCATGAAGCTTCTTTACGGCGGCGACATTCAGGACACGCAAACAGGGCTGAGGGGCATTCCGAACGCCCTGCTTGCGCTCTATCTCACCTCCTACGGCGAACGCTTTGAATATGAGACCGCCATGCTCATTGAGACCCTTCGCAAAAAAATCCCCATAGAGCATGTCCCCATCCGCACCATCTATATGGACGGGAACAGCGGCACGCACTTCCGCCCCTTTGCCGATTCCTGGGCCATTTACAAGCTGATTTTCGGGACGTTTTTCAAATATAGCCTGTCCTCTCTGAGCGCGGCGGTCATAGACCTTGCGCTGTTTCAGCTGCTTCTGCTTTGCGTGGGCGGCGTGTCGCCCGACGCGGGGATCCTGATCGCTACCGTCGGCGCCAGGATCTGTTCCTCGCTGGTCAATTACTATATGAACAGGACGCTGGTGTTTTCCGCGAAGAAAAGCGGCGGGCGGACTTTTTTGAAATATTATGTTTTGTGCGCTGTTCAAATGCTTTGCTCCGCGGGGCTCGTAGCCCTTTTGTGCCGTCTGGTTCCTCTGCCGGAGCTCGTGGCCAAGCTGATTGTGGACGTCGTGTTGTTCTGCGTCAGCTTTCAAATACAGCGTGTATATATTTTTGCCGATAACAAACAGGGAAAGACGTGAGTATTAT
>CAZEXC010000093.1:0-6442 GCA_964516625.1 uncultured Oscillospiraceae bacterium
TTTTTTCAGCGGCCTTTGCCTATGATCATCGTAATGATGTCAAGCACGCCTTCTACGATCAGAGAAATGCCGGTAAATACCCACAGGGCAACCGTAGACGCAAACGGGCTTTGAAGGATCACAACGGCGCAGACGATGGAAACTATGGCGTTGATTGCCGGCAAAAACCATTTTTTACTTTTCCAACGGATCATATCGACAGTCAACTGAACCTTGCCAATGCCGGTCACTAAAATGACGATGCCGTAGATAATCGTAAGCACGGGAAAAGTAACAATGAACCAATCGGTTTTTAATACGCAGAACAGACCGGCGAGGAGAATAAGAATACCTTTTGTGAGCGTTTGCCCGATGGCGGCATCCTTCGTATCCGTACGAAAATATTTCACGACTTCAATGATACCGAGGAGCAGCATCACGACTCCCGAGATTTTAATAATCATTGAAGTAAATCCGACGGGATTTATCATCAGCAGGATACCCACTATCAAATCGAAGATGCACAGCGCAACGCCATTCACGTTTTCCTTAAGAGATTTCATTTACGGTTCCCCCTGTACAAATATGGATTCCCCGGAGGGGCTTGACACCGGCCTCCATGTGTATTATGATTATATCACAACATATGTTGCTTTTGCAACATACAGTTGCGTCATTTATGACGTGAACGCAACAATACCATATATAACGTTGCATTGTTTTTTGATTGAATTTATGAATGTTTGGAGCAGAAATCATGTCCAAAGAAAATCAAAGGGTCGCTATCACAAAGCGGATGCTGAAGGAGAGCATAATGTCGCTCCTTGAAAAAAAGCGCATTGATGAAATCAGTGTTGTTGAGTTATGTGCATTATCCGGCATCAACAGAACCACCTTTTACCGTCACTATCAAACGCCGCACGATGTCCTTTTGGAAATGGAGCTTGATTTCGTCAAAGAACTATATGCGGCAGTACCGCATTCCCAGTGTATTGTTGATATCAAAGGCAATACCGTCAAATTATGCCAATTTATTTTTGAAAGAAAAGAGACCGTTAAGCTGTTTACGCAAAACAATACCGACAGTAATCTGATTTATATATTTCAGGATTTCACCAGCCGTTTTTTGACCTCCAGAAAAATCCTTTACAAAGGGCACGACATGGATGCCGATACGTTCCGGCTGATCCAAACCCTGTTTTCTTATGGAATATACGCATTGATCCGGCAGTGGATCGTTGACGATGTCCCTGTCTCACCGGAAAAGATTGCTGAAATCATTGTAAGTACATTTGAACATGATTTTTCGTTCCTGTGAATCCTTACCGGGATGTTCGGCGCGTCCATATCCGCGATCGCCGCGCCTCGTTCCGCTTCTTCCCTGCCTTCCGTTCTCCTGTCCCCCTTGTATCCATTATAATAATGGCGCATAAAAAGATACCGCGGCCGGAGCCGCGGTATCTCTTTATGCGTATGTTTCCCGAAACAAGGGAGCGTTACTCGGCGGCGGCAGTCTCGGCCTCTTCCTCGCGGAGAGCCTTGAGCTGCATCTCCTGCACCTCGGGGATCATGGAAAGCATGGGCTTTACGTCCTTGTGATGCAGGATACGGTCGATGTAGTTCTTGGTGCAGCGGGCGACCTGCGGGCAGAGCACCAGCACACCGATAAGGTTCGGGATCATCATCAGGCCGTTGAAGGTATCGGAGATATCCCATGCAAGCTGAGCCTCCATAACGGAGCCGAGCAGCACGACGACCACAAAGACGATACGATAGGGAACAACGGCTTTCTCGCCGAGCAGGTAGCGGCAGGCGGTAGCGCCGTAATGGCTCCAGCCGAGGACCGTGGAATAGGCAAACAGCAGGATGGCGATGGCCACGAAGCCCGCGCCCGCGTTGCCGAACACCATGCGGAACGCCTCGCTCATCAGGGCGTTGGAGCCGACAGCCTCGCCGGCGGCGGTCAGCGCGCCGGTCTCGAGGTCAACAAGGCCGGAGCAGAGGATGGTCAGAGCCGTCAGCGTGCAGACGATGATAGTATCGGCAAACACCTCAAAGATGCCCCACATACCCTGACGGACAGGCTCTTTGACGTTGGAGCTGGAGTGAACCATGACAGAGGAGCCGAGGCCGGCTTCGTTCGAGAACACGCCGCGCTTGAAGCCCATCTTCATCGCGGTGGCGATGCCGGCGCCCACGACGCCGCCCGCAGCGGAGCGAAGGTTGAACGCGCCCTTAACGATAGCGACAAGGGCGGCCGGAATGGCCGTGATGTGGATGCAGATGATAACGACAGTGCCGACGAGGTACAGGATGACCATGAACGGCACAAGCTTCTCGGTGACATTGGCGATAGCCTTGATGCCGCCGATGATGACCAGCGCAACGGCGACGACCAGGAAAATGCCGGTGGCCAGCGTCGGGATGCCGAAAGCGTTCTGCACGTTGGAGACCATGGAGTTGACCTGACTCATGTTGCCGATGCCGAAGGAGGCCAGCAGGCAGAACAGGGAGAACAGGATGGCCAGCAGCGAGCCGAGCCACTTGCAGTGCTTCTTGCCGCCAAGACCCTCCTTCAGGTAATACATGGCGCCGCCGTGCCACTCGCCCTTTTCGTCCTTCCGGCGGTAGAGGATGCCCAGCACGTTCTCAGAGTAGTTGGTCATCATGCCAAAGAAGGCGATGATCCACATCCAGAAGACAGCGCCGGGGCCGCCGACGGCAATAGCGCCCGCCACGCCGACAATGTTGCCGGTGCCGACCGTTGCGGCAAGAGCCGTGCAGAGGGACTGGAACTGGGAGATGGTTTTGTCCTTCGTGTGCCCGGTGACGGATCGATCCTTGAAAATGGCGCCAAGCGTGTTTTTCATCCAGTGGCCGATGTGACCGACCTGGAAGCACTTGGTCAAAACCGTCAGCAGGACGCCCGTGAAGCCAAGCAGGATAATGGCCGGCCAGCCCCAGACGACGCCGTTTATGGCGTTGTTGACCTTGGTTACTACGTCGATAAATGTCATGTGTGTTCGCTCCTTCTTTTTTCATCTTTATTAACCCGGGACGAATCCGCCCTATGTTAATCAAAAAATGAGCCTACCCAAAGGTACGCTCAAGCAGCGGCACAATAGAACAGTTTGTCCGCCTCCGGCGGGAAAAACAACGCCCTGTTCTGTCCTTTTGCCTGAGAGATTTGGCGAAAAACGCCTTGCACCTTCGGCCCCCGCAAAACGCGGGTTTCTCCAGAACACCATCCGTCCGCAGTCTTTTCATCCTGAGAGTATTACTCCTTCGGCGAGCCGCCTGACCGCTCCTTTCCTGCGGATTTCTACTGGTTATGTATTAAATTATCTTCCGTCTGTTTCAACTTTCACTTATAATAATACCTCATACATTACAATATTGCAAGCGGAATTATTTGATTTATTGAACGATTATTGGCCGATTTATGGAGATTTCTTGTGCAAAATCACAAAAACGGGCAAAATTCTCCCGCCGCCCGCCATGCGCGCCATGCTTCGCGCGCCTTTTTTACGCGGGCGGCTTTCCCCGCGCGCGGCGACGCAGCCCTTGACATATACCCCGTGGGGGTATATAATGCGGTCGTCGGCAAGGAAAAACTATCAGGAGGTCCCCGCTTATGGAAAAGAGCTGTCAATGCAGCCGGACGAAGGAACGCACAGACGAGGAGGTCAAAAAGCTCCTCCACCGCCTGAACCGCATTGCCGGGCAGGTGCAGGGCCTCAAGGGCATGGTGGAGCGGAACGCTTACTGCACGGACATCCTCGTACAGTCCTCCGCCGTCAACGCCGCGATAAACGCTTTTAACCGCGAGCTTCTGGCCTCGCATATCCGAACGTGCGTTGCGCAGGATATTCGTGACGGGAAAGACGAAACCATAGACGATCTTGTAAAGACGCTGCAAAAAATGATGAAGTGACCGCCGGAGGTATTTTCTGTGGAACAATATACAGTGACGGGCATGAGCTGCGCCGCATGCTCCGCCCGGGTGGAAAAGGCGGTTTCCGCCGTTCCGGGCGTCGAGAGCTGCGCGGTGAGCCTTTTGACAAACTCCATGGGCGTGGAGGGTACCGCCGCCCCGGCTGACATTATCGCCGCCGTGGAAAGCGCGGGATACGGCGCTTCGCAAAAGGGCGTCTCCCCTGCCCCGCCGGGCGGCGGCGACGCCCTCGCGGATCACGACACGCCGGTGCTGGCCCGGCGGCTCGTCGTCTCCGCCGTTCTGGTGGTCATACTGATGTACTTCTCCATGGGTCACATGATGTGGGGCTGGCCGCTTCCCGCGTGGTTTGACGGAAACCATGTGGCGATGGGGCTTGTGCAGCTCCTGCTGGCCGCCGCCGTCATGGTCGTGAACCAGCGGTTTTTCATAAGCGGCTTTAAAAGCCTCTGGCGCCGTGCGCCCAATATGGACACCCTCGTCGCCATGGGCTCCTCCGCGTCGTTTCTCTGGAGCGTGTATGTGCTCTTTGCCATGACCCGCGCCCAGACGGACGGCGACAGCGCCGCCGTTATGACGTATATGGACGAGTTCTATTTTGAGTCCGCCGCCATGATCCTGACGCTCATCACCGTGGGAAAGCTGCTGGAAGCCCGCTCCAAAGGCAAGACCACCGACGCGCTCAAAAGCCTCATGGCTCTCGCGCCCCGAACCGCCGTTATTCTAAGAAACGGCGAGGAACGCGCCGTCCCCGTCGAGCAGGTGCAGATCGGCGACATTTTCGCCGTGCGGCCCGGGGAGAGCATCCCCGTGGACGGCGTTGTCCTGGAAGGGACGACGGCGGTCAACGAGGCCGCCCTCACCGGCGAGAGCCTGCCCGTCGATAAAGCCGCCGGCGACAGCGTTTCCGCCGCCACGGTCAACCAGTCCGGCTATATCAGGTGCCGTGCGGCCCGCGTCGGGGAGGACACGACACTTTCCCAGATCATCCGCATGGTCAGCGACGCCGCCGCCACCAAGGCTCCCATCGCAAAGCTTGCCGACCGCGTTTCCGGCGTGTTCGTCCCGACGGTCATCGCCATCGCTGTCGTGACGACCGCCGCATGGCTCATCGCAGGGCAGACGGCGGGCTTCGCGCTGGCGCGGGGCATTTCCGTGCTTGTCATAAGCTGCCCGTGCGCGCTGGGTCTTGCCACGCCCGTGGCCATCATGGTCGGAAACGGCATGGGCGCAAAAAACGGCATCCTCTTCAAAACGGCCGTGTCTCTCGAACAGGCCGGGAAGGTAGATACCGTCGTCCTTGACAAGACCGGCACCATCACCAGCGGCGAGCCGCGCGTGACGGATGTTCTGCCCGCAGACGGCGTGACGCGGCAGGAGCTTGCCGCCGCCGCCGCTGCCGCCGAAGCAAAAAGCGAGCATCCTCTGGCCCGCGCCGTCGTCCGCTATGGAGAGGAAACGGGCGTGGACGCCCCGGAAGCGGAAAGCTTTCAGGCTCTTGCCGGGAGCGGCCTTACCGCTCTGGTGGAGGGGAAAACGGTGTCCGCGGGGAACCAGGCGTTCATCTCCACGGTGACGGCGCTTCCCGACACCGTCCGGGACGCCGCCGCACGCCTTGCCGGGGAGGGGAAAACGCCCCTGTTTTTCTGCCGGGAGGATAAGCTTCTCGGCATCATCGCCGTGGCGGACGTGCTGCGCCCGGACAGCCGGGAGGCCATTGCCCAGCTCCGGCGCATGGGCATCCGCACCGTCATGCTCACCGGCGACAACGAGCGCACCGCCCGGGCCGTCGGCCATCAGGCCGGTGTGGACGAGGTTCTCGCGGGCGTTTTGCCCGACGGCAAGCAGAGCGCTGTCCGGCGGCTGAAAGAGACCGGCTCCGTCGCTATGGTGGGCGACGGCATAAACGACGCGCCCGCCCTCGCGGCGGCGGACGTAGGCATCGCCATCGGCGCGGGCACGGACGTGGCCATCGACGCGGCGGACATCGTTCTTATGAACAGCCGCCTGTCCGACGTGCCCGCCGCCATACGCCTCAGCCGCGCCACCCTGCGGAACATCCGGCAAAACCTTTTCTGGGCGTTTTTCTACAACGCCATCGGCATCCCGCTGGCGGCGGGCGCGTTCATATCGCTGCTGGGCTGGAAGCTCAATCCCATGTTCGGCGCGGCGGCCATGAGCCTTTCAAGCTTCTGCGTGGTGACAAACGCCCTGCGCCTCAACCTTATAAACATCCGCGATGCGCGGCATGATAAAGCGCGCAGACACAAAACCGTCAAAATAAAGGAGGACACGACCATGACAAAAACCATGAAGATCGAGGGCATGATGTGCTCGCACTGCGAATCCCGCGTGAAAAAAGCGCTGGAAGCGCTCGACGGCGTGACCGAAGCTGTTCCCAGCCACGAAACAGGCTCCGCCGTCGTCACGCTCAGCGGCCCGGTGACGGACGAGGCGCTGAAAAACGCCGTCGAAGCGCAGGATTACACAGTCCTCAGCATCGAATAA
>CAZEXC010000094.1:0-6410 GCA_964516625.1 uncultured Oscillospiraceae bacterium
ATACAGCGTGTATATATTTTTGCCGATAACAAACAGGGAAAGACGTGAGTATTATGGGTGCTGTGATTACTTTCCTCCGGCTGGGGCTGCTGACGCTGTCCCTGTTGGGACTGATTTCCGCTCTGAACAGAAAAATCGGTCTGCCGATGGAGTTCGGCCCGGCCGTGGCCTGCGCGGGAATAAGCTCCGTTATGTTTATTGCCGGTCTTCTGAATATATTCCTCATCGCCGTCTACGGTATATTGCTGACAGGACTGGCGTGCCTGCTGCTGTACGGAAAAGCGGCGTTCTATAAAAATCGGCGGGGCTGCGTCGTCATTGCCCTTTGGATGGCTGCCCTCGCCTATTTTGCCCTCCTGTATAAGGGCTCCCATTTCGTCTCGTATGATAATTTCAGCCACTGGGCCACGGTCGTCAAAGATATGCTCATTGAAAATCGTATGCCCAATTTTCAGGATTCTCTCATCTATTTTCAGGCATATCCTCTGGGAAGCTCCCTGTTTATTTATTTCGTGTGCAGGATCATCGGCCTTACGGACGCGTGTTACCTTGTGGGGCATATGATGCTGAACATCAGCTTTCTTACCTGTCTTCTCGTCTTTGTCAAGCGGCGGCGCATCCTGTCGGTTACCGTTCCTCTGTTTGCCATATACGCGCTGGTTTCCTTTACCCCTATCTATTATCTACAGGTCGACACTGTCATGCCCCTCGCCGCGGTGGCGCTGTTTTGTATGATCACCTTTGAAACCGGGGAGGCCTCCCGATCCGAGAGGTTCCTTTCCCAGACGCCGTATATATGTATATATATCTTCCTAGTCAACGTCAAAAACAGCGGCATTTTCTTTGTCCTGATATGCTGGGCCTATTGGCTGATAAGAAGCGCCATGCTTCATCGAAGCAAAAAAGCGTACGGCTGTTTCGCCCTCAGCTCCGTTTTGCCTTCTCTGGGCGCGCTGCTTTTATGGAAGCGCCATGTTTCTCTGGTGTTTGTTTCCGGTGAGACCTCCAAGCACGCTATGAGTCTGGAAAATTTTTCCGCTGTTTTCGCCGGAAAAACCGCTGAGGATATCCGCCAAATCGGATCGGATGTGCTTCGGCAAGCCTTTTCCATCCAGACAAGGCCGTTTCAGATTCTTCTGATCGCCTCCGCCCTGCTGCTTGTCCTTGTCCTGCAGCGGGCTGTCCGAAAAGGCCGCCTTTGTCCGCCCATTCTTTCCCTCGTCGGGATCTGGGCCGTCTGGGGTCTGTACGTCGTTTCGGTATTCGGCATGTATATTTTTTCCATGCCCCTTTTGGAGGCCAGCACGCTGTCCAGCTTTGAGCGCTATATGACGTCCGCCGCGGTTTTTATTCTCGGTATCTCTCTTGTGCTGGTGCTGCGGTATCTCCGGGACGACAAGCTTCTGTGGACTCTGCCCGTTATCGCGCTTTTCCTGCTGCCCGTCTTTATCGCGAGGAAAAGCCTGCCCCAGCTATATGAAAAGCAGGTCTATGAGACCACCGACCGTTACGCCTTTCAGTGTCTGGCGGAGGAAGACGGCGTCCAATCGAACAGATCGTATTTCATTTACCGTTCCAATGATGATGCCGGATATCTGTATTTTCTGGCCCGATATGAGTTCTGGTCCGCCAATGTCTATGTGGCGACAAGCGAAGACTTCGCGGACGTGGAGGACAACGTAATGAATTACGACTATCTCATTATATGGGATCAGGACGAGACGATACAGCAGTTTCTCGCCGATGCGGGTCTTTCCGCGTATATTTCGGACGGCCGGGCGGCGATCCCGCTTTCGTAGGCATCCCCGCGGGAGGAGGGAAACCCCGCCCCGGCGCTTCATTTGCCTGTTGTAAACGGCGAAAAAACAGTGTATAATTTTGGTAATAACAGACAGAAGCGAGGCGCGGCTTATGGACGAGAACGCGAAAAACTTTATTCTGGATTTCGTTGCGGAGGACATCGCCCCCGGCGGGCGGTTCGAGGGTATGCAGGTACACACCCGTTTTCCCCCGGAGCCTAACGGCTATCTCCACATCGGACACTGCAAGGCGCTGTGCATCGACTTTGGAACAGCCGAGCGCTTCGGCGGCCTTACGAACCTCCGCATGGACGACACGAACCCCGCCAGGGAGGACACCGAATATGTCGAGGCCATCAAGGAGGACATCCACTGGCTGGGCTTCGACTGGGGCGACCGTTTCTTCTACGGGAGCGATTACTTTGAAAAGACCTATGAGCTTGCCGTCGGCCTTATCAAAAAGGGCCTTGCCTATGTGTGCGAGCTGACGCCGGAGCAGTTCCGCGAGTACCGCGGCGACGTGGGCGTCCCCGCCCGCAGTCCCTGGCGCGACCGGCCCATAGAGGAAAGCCTCGACCTGTTCCGCCGTATGCGGGAGGGGGAGTTCCCCGAGGGGAAATACACCCTCCGGGCAAAGATAGATCTGGCATCCGGCAACTTCAATATGCGCGACCCGGTTCTGTACCGCATCCGCTATATCGAGCACCATCGTCAGGGGACAAAATGGTGCGTGTTCCCCATGTACGATTTCGCCCACCCCATCCAGGACGCGCTGGAGGGCGTGACGCATTCCCTCTGTTCGCTGGAATATGAAGACCACCGCCCGCTGTACGACTGGGTCATCGAAAACGCCGACGTGCCCTCGAAGCCGCGGCAGATCGAGTTTTCCCGTCTGAGCATAAACTATACCGTCATGTCCAAGCGGAAGCTCCGCCGTCTGGTGGACGAGGGCTACGTCTCCGGCTGGGACGACCCCCGTATGCCTACCCTGTGCGGGCTGCGCCGCCGGGGTTATACGCCCACCGCTGTCCGCACGTTCATAAACCGCATCGGCGTGTCGAAGGTAAACAGCACGGTGGAATATTCCTTTCTGGAGCACTGCCTGCGGGAGGAGCTGAACCAGTCCGCTCCCCGGATGATGGCCGTTCTGCGGCCGGTCAAGCTCGTAATTACCAACTATCCTGCCGGACAGAGCGAAACGCTCACCGTGGAAAACAACCCCCTGGACCCGAAGGCCGGTACCCGTCAGGTCACCTTCTCCCGGGAGCTGTGGGTGGAGGCGGACGACTTTCTGCCTGAGCCTGTACCCAAATATAAGCGCCTGTACCCGGGCGGCCCGGAATGCCGTCTGAAAGGGGCCTATCTCATCAAATGCACAGGCTATGAGACCGATGCGGAGGGAAACGTCACCGAGATCGCCGCCGAGTATGACCCGGACAGCCGGGGCGGCGACCCCGCCGACGGGCGGAAGGTAAAGGGGGCTACCATCCACTGGGTGGACGCCGCCACCGCTGCCGACGCGGAGATCCGCCTATATGACAACCTTTTCTCCGACCCGGAGCCGGACGCGGCGGAGGATTTTATCGCCTGCCTGAATCCCAATTCGCTGGAGATCCTCACCGGCTGCAAGGTGGAGCGGGCGCTGGAGGGCGCGAGCGCGCCGGAGAGCTTCCAGTTTCTCCGCACCGGCTATTTTGTCGTGGACAGCGCCGATTCCGCCCCCGGCCATCTGGTTTTTAACCGCGCCGTGGCCCTCAAGGACAGCTTCAAGCCCCGGACGTAATAGCCGGGCCGCCTTCCTTTCGCCAAAGACCCTTACGGGTTTTTGGCGTTTTTATTGCCGCCCGCCAAAGAAAAAAACAAAATAACCGTTTCTTTTTGTTGAAAGCTGTGGTATCATCGCATTATATAATGCCCCTTGTACGAAAAGACCGATGATTCACGCTTCCTTCCGCCGGGAACAGCCCATGATACACAGCATTTTCAGAGAGGTGGATCTTATGCTGGCAGCAGAACGAAGAAATCAGATACTGGAAACGCTGCGCCGCGACGAACGGGTGCTGGTCGGGGCGCTGTCGGAGCGCTTCGGCGTGTCGGAGGAGACGATACGCCGGGATCTGGCGAACCTCGAGCAGCTTGGTCTGGCCACAAAATGCTATGGCGGCGCGACGCTGGCGGACAATCGGAACGCGCCTCCCTTCAAGGTTCGGAAAAAGCTCAACGTCGAGGAGAAGAAGGCCGTGGCCGCCCTTGTGGCGGACATGGTGGAGGATGGCGATTTTCTCATGCTGGACGACAGCTCCACATCCTACTTCGTCCTCCGCGCGCTCCACGGGAAAAAGGGGCTTACCATCGTAACGAACTCCATCGAGATCATTCTGGAGCTGTCCGGCCTGCGGGAGAGCTGGAAGGTCATTTCCACCGGCGGCAACCTCGATCAGGACGTGTTCGCCTTTTTTGGCCGTCAGGCGGAGGAAACGATACGCTCCTTCCATGTGGACAAAGCCATCATTTCCTGCACCGGCCTTGACCTGAGCGGCAATTTCACCGAGGCCGGCATTGAAAACGCCAATATGAAGCAGGCCATGATGGCCTCCGCCCGGGAGACCATCCTCGCCATGGATCGCCACAAATTCGGCCATACGGCGTTTCTGTCCGTGGGCGAGCTGCGTCAGGTCTCCGCCGTCGTGACGGACACCGATCCGGGCGCCGTCTGGCGTGACTTTCTCCGCAAGCGGAACGTGCGCCTTGTCAGCGCGTGAAAAACCCGCCGTCGGCGGTCGTGCGCCCGCCTTTTCATGCGAAAGCCCCCTGTGCAGCAGCTATCTCTGCACGGGGGGCTTTCGTCTGTTCTTTTTTCGGCTTCCGGCCGGAGCCGGAGGCGGGAAGGCAGTATCATTCCAGAGGCACCAGCATGCCGTGCACCAGGAACCGGGGGTCCTCGTAGCCCGAATCGTAGGAGCAGGTGGACATGGTTATGAGCTGGTAGTTGGTGGAAGCTATGTCATAATTGACCCAGTAGGCGTTGGAGGTGATTTTGTTCAAATAGGTCTGGTAATCGGAGACGCTGCTGAAATAGGTCGGGAAATTGTCAAGGGTGGACTCGACCACGTGGGCGCAAAGCAGCTCGATGCGGTAATTTGCGTCAGGCGTCAGATAGTACATGATGGGGTTTTGCTCATAATAGGACTCGTCCACATAGTTTGCGAAGGTTCCGAACATGGAGTTGTCCTTCATGTTGTGGCCGTAGATGATATAGTTGCTCTGGGTTATACCGGCGACGGAGTTCATATCCGCAAAGAGCGTACCGGCGGTGTTCGACTCGCCGTTAAAGCCGTGGGTAAGGTAATATTCGTGATCGCTTGTCTGCACCACGGGGTAGCTTATCACCGTATTGGGGCAGTAGAGCCAGCCCGCCACGTTTGCATTTATGGAGCGCAGATAGTCCCAATCGACCGAGATGGGTATTTCGGAAACACTGGAGCTTTGCGCCTCGTCGTCCCCGTCGCCCTCCGCGCTATCGTCAAAGTCCGCGAGCATGGAAATCGCGCTGGAAGCCAGATCGTTGTAGGCCGAGCGATCCCGCCGGTAGTTGAGGAAGATCGACCCGAGCTGCCATCCGGCAAAGCCCATACCGGCCACAAGCACGACGATGAGGATGATGAGCGGCGCGTTGCTCTTCCGGCGGCGGCCCCGCCGACGGTATGCGGGATCCGATATTTCTCTGTCCCACGGCGATGATTCGGCGCTGCGCGCCGCCGGCTGACGCCGGGCAGACGCCGCCTGACGGGACGGGGCCGCCGGCTGACGCCGGGTGGACGTCGGCTGACGGGACGGGGCCGCCGGCTGACGCCGGGCAGGCGCCGCCTGATGGGATGAGGGCGCCGGCTGACGCCGGGCAGACGCCGCCTGACGGGACGAGGGCTCCGGCTGACGCCGGGAGGGCGTCGCCTGCCGCCGGGTCGGAGCCGGTCTTTGATAGGGATCGGCGGGACTCTGCCGGGGCAGATCCGTCCGCCGGGGGGTCTGTTCCGGCTCGAACCCGGTCTGTCCCGGCTCATGGCGGGCCGGAGAGGACTTTGGCGTGCTGCCGATATCGAGATCATCCAGCCAGCTCAGATCCATGTCGTCCCAATCCGGCGTGATGTCGTGATCATTTCTGCGATCCTGACTCATAAAGCATCCTCCTGTGACGCGCGAGGGGGTATGGAGAAAAATACCTTGCTGAAAACATATTGTAACACAGATCGTCCAGTTTCTCAACTGGTGGTTTCATACCATTTCCCGCAAACGCTCCACAATGGACTTTTTCGCCGCAAACCGATATATGAAAAGGGGGATCGCTATGCCAAGCATCAGGAACACCGGCGTGATGATCAGCACCGGCAGGATCGTAAAACGATAGGTGAAGAACCAGAATACATTCTCCAGAGCCTTGGAGATCACCGGGTTTATGACCAGCGTCAGCAGCAGGGACGCAGCGCCCGCCGCGACAGCGTAGAACACCCCCTCCAGAATGAGCATCCTTTTCAGTTGGCTGCCGGTCATGCCCACCGCCTGAAGCACGGCAAATTCACGGTGCCGTGTCAGGATGCCGGTCAGGATGGCGTT
>CAZEXC010000095.1:0-6304 GCA_964516625.1 uncultured Oscillospiraceae bacterium
ATACTCCGTTTCCCACTGCCTGTCAAGCGGCCGCGCATCACCTCGACTGCTCGAAAAGCCAGTCGCGGATGCCCTCGATGGTATAGGCAAACGTCCAGGTATACATATGGCTCCCGCCCTCAAAGACCGTATAGTGGATATTGCCGTCCTGTTCCAGCATTTCGGCCACCAGCGCGTTGAGCTCCTCCGCGTCGGCGGTGCTGTCCCACATCTCGCCGTTTCTGACGACCGCCGCGCCGGCCTCCGACCAGACCTCCACGGCCTCGTTCATGCCGGGATACGCCTTGACGTCGCCCTCGCAGACCACGATCCACAGGTTATCGTCCGCCATGACCGCCATCTCCTCCGTGTTCCACTGGCAGGCCACGAGAAGCTGCGCCGCGTACAGATCGGGGTATTTGTCGCTGATAGCGATCGTCATCATGCCGCCCTGAGACTGGCCGGTTCCATAGATGCGGCTTTCGTCTACGCTGTACTCGTCGATGATATGGAAGATGAGATCGGTCACGAGCGTAAGGCCGTCCGTCCACTCGTATACGTCTGCCACCAGCGCGCCCAGCTCATTTACGAGCGATGTGGTGTACTGGGGCGCAAGGACGATGCAGGGGTGCTTTTCCTGCTCCTCCGCCGTGGCCCAGACAAGCGCGCCGTCCTGCGTGAGAACGCCCGTCACATCGTCGCTGTTCACGCTGGCGTCGGCCACATACACGACAAGGGGATATTCCGTCTCGCCGTCGTACCCGTCGGGCAGATAGAGGTTATAGGGGAGCTCCAGCCCGGTCTCCTCGTCGGTATAGACATACTGCTCAAAAAACGCTTCCGTGCCGGCATAATGGCCGGCGCTTTCGCCGCCGGACGCATCCCCGGACGCGCCCATGGTCCTGCCGTCTGCAAAGGCGGCGACCGCCGACAGGGACAGAAGCGCAGCCGCGCACAGCAGTCCCGCGATGAATTTCCTTTTCATGATGATACCTCCCGTTAGGATTGTGATAAATATAGCATAATCCGTAAAGGCTTAAACGTAGCTTAAAAAAACCGCCCGGCATTTGAGCCGGGCGGAAAAATCCGTATCGTTCAGTTGAAATCCCGGATGCAGCGGCGGGGGCAGATGTCGGAGCAGTGTCCGCAGTTGACGCATTTTTCCTGATCGATGACGGCCAGATTGTTCTCGACGGTAATGGCGTCCGCCGGGCACTCCCGGGCGCATTTCATGCAGCCGATGCAGCCGAAGTCGCAGTATTTTGCAACCACGTTTCCCTTGTCTGTGGAGCTGCAGCCCACCACGTCCGTGGAGGAGGCCGGGATCTTTACGATGAGGTTTTTGGGACAGGCCTCGGCGCACTTCATGCAGCCGACGCATTTTGCGCGATCCACCTGCGCCACGCCGTCCGTGACGCGCATCGCGCCGAAGGGGCAGGCCGCCGCGCAGTCCCCAAAGCCCATGCAGCCCGCGGTGCAGACGTTCGCGCCGCTTCCGCCGCCCAGACGGGTCGCCGCCAGACAGGAGCTCAGCCCCTCGTATGAAAACTTTTCCTTCGTATGGCCGCAGACGCCGGAGCAGCGGACAAAAGCCACGCTCGCCTGACCCGCTTCGGCGGTCACGCCCATGATCCTGCCGATTTTCGCCGCGGCCTCCGCGCCGCCGGGGGCGCAGCCGTTGACGGGCGCTTCGCCCTTGACCACCGCCGCGGCGTACCCGTCGCAGCCGGGATAGCCGCAGGCGCCGCAGTTCGCGCCGGCGCAGGCCTCGCGGATCGCTTTTTCTTTCGGGTCGATCTCCACGGCGAACACTCTGCCGGCAACGGCCAGCAGCACGCCGAACAGCAGCCCCAGCGCGCCGAGGATGAGGATTGCCCAGATAACAGTCATTGTCTCAGCGCCTCCCTTACAGTATCTTCATGCCGGAAAAGCCCATAAACGCCAGCGCGAACAGCGCCGCCGCCACCAGGCAGATGGCAAAGCCCTCGAACGCCTTGGGATAGTCGGCAAACTCCAGCCGCTCGCGGACGCTGGCAAACAGGACGATGGCCAGCGTGAAGCCCACGCCGCCGGTAAAGCCGTAAACCACGCTCTCCAGAAAATTGTAGCTGTTCTGAGTGTTGAGCAAAACGACGCCGAGGACGGCGCAGTTGGTCGTGATGAGGGGCAGGAAAATGCCCATGGCGGAATACAGCGCGGGGATGGCTTTTTTCAGGAACATCTCCACAAACTGCACCAGCACGGCGATAACGAGGATATACGCCACCGTCTGCATAAACGCCAGATCCAGCGGTATCAGCAGATAGGTGTTGATGATCCAGCAGATGGCGGAGGCCAGCGTCATGACGAAGATAACGGCCACGCTCATGCCCGTGGCGGTGCTCATTTTGTTGGACACGCCCAGAAACGGGCACAGGCCCAAAAACTGGGAGAAGATAAAGTTGTTGACCAGAATGGCCCCCAGAGAGATGGAAACGATAGAGGTTAGCATTTATTTCCCGTCCTCCTTTTCTTTCGCGGCTTTTTTCGCGGCGCTTTTGGACAGAAGGTGCTGCATAAGGGCAAACAGGCAGCCCAGCGTCAAAAAGCCGCCGAAGGGGAGCACCAGCGCGCCCGCGGCGTATTCCTCCGGGAAGATGCGGATGCCGGCTCCGGTTCCGTCCAGCGTAAGAAAGCTCGAGGCGCCGTTGAGCAGGCCGCCGCCGATGGTGCCGCTTCCGAGAAGCTCGCGGATAAGGCACATCGCGACAAGCACCAGCAAATAGCCAAGACCCTGAAAGACCCCGTCGAGAAGGGAGCTTCGGACGCTGTTTTTGGAGCTGAACGCCTCGGCCCGGCCGATGATGATGCAGTTGACGACGATGAGCGGTATAAACACGCCCAGCGAGTCGGACAGGGCGGGCACGAACGCCTGCAAAAGCAGATCCACGATGGTGACGAAGCCCGCGATGACCACGACAAAAATGGCCAGACGCACCTGCTCGGGGACGATCTTCCGTATGGCGGAGACCACCACGTTGCAGCAGGTGAGGATGATAAGCACGGACAGGCCCATGCCCAGACCGTTGAAAAGCGTCGTGGAAATGGCCATGGTGGCGCACAGGCCGATCTGCTGTACCAGTACGGGGTTATTGGTGATAACGCCCTCTTTTAGCTGTTGTTTCGCATTCATGTCGGTACCTCCTTAACCCATCGAAGCCGCCGCTTCACCGGCCGGGTCGGCGCTCAAAAGAGCCGGGGTGTTCAGCGCGGCGCATACGTCCAGCGCGGCGGTCACGCCCTTGCACACAGCCTTGGAGGTGATGGTCGCGCCGGAGATGGCGTCCACCTCGCCGCCCTCCTTCGTGACGGCGACGGAGCCGGACAGGCCGACAAACTGAGCGCGGAACGCCTCTCCCTTTTCACTCTGCTGGGAGGCCACGGCGCCAAGGCCGGCCGTCTCGCTGGAGTCGGTGATGGAAATACCCGTGCAGGTATAACTCATATCCACGCCGACCATCATGGTGACGGTTCCCTGAGAGCCGACCTCCGTGACCTGAACGACCCAGCCGCTGCCGTCATCGGCCTGATAAAGGGCGTCGATCTCACCGTCGGAGTAGCCCAGATCCGTATAGGAGCCGGCGGGCAGGACGGACTGCATGGCCTCGTTCATTTTTTCCTCCGCGATGGCGGCTATGCGCCCCTCTGTGGCGAGGTTCACGCCGCCGAGGATCAGCGCCGCGGCGGCCGCGATGACGAGAAGGACAAGACCGGGTCTGAGAATATCCAGAGCCTTAGCATTCTTCATTTCGCAGCCTCCTTTTTGGAAAAGAGCTTTTTCAGGCGGCGTTCAGGCTTCGTGCCGAAGCGGCGGGGCGCCGTGTTCTTGTCTATCATCCAGACGGTGATGTTCATGATGAGGATGGCATAGCTCACGCCCTCGGGATAAGAGCCGAAGTAGCGGATCAGCACGGTCAGCAGGCCGCAGCCGACGCCGAAGATGATCTGTCCTTTCGGGGTGACGGGGCTCGTGCAGTAATCCGTCGCCATGAAGATGGCCCCGAGCATCAGGCCGCCGGAGAAGAGGTTTTGCAGCATCCAGACAAAATGGGCGTTGCCGCGGGAGAAGATGAGCGTCACCACCGCGACGGTGCCGATGAAGCTCAGGGGGATACGCAGGGATATGACCTTGCGGTACACGAGGTACGCGCCGCCGATGAGAAGCGCCAGAGCGCTGACCTCGCCGATGCAGCCGCCGGTGTTCCCAAGGAACATCGCCCCGACGCTTACGGAGGAGAGCGTTCCCTGATGGAGGCTGGCAAGAGGGGTGGCGTAGGTCGCCGCGTCAATGCCGGATTGCAGGCTGGAAGGCTGCCAGCTCGTCATGAGCACGGCGTAGGACGCCAGCAGGAACGCCCGGCCCGCCAGAGCGGGGTTGAGGAAGTTCTTGCCGATGCCGCCGAAAAGCTGCTTCACCACCACGATGGCCAGCAGCGCGCCGGGAATGGGAAGCCACCATGGCGCGGTGGCCGGCAGACAGAACGCCAGCAGGACGCCGGTGACGGCGGCGGACAGATCCCCCCATGTGTCGTGCTTTTTCAGCAGCCGCCTGTACGCGAACTCGAAAAGCTCGCAGCTTATGACGGAGACGGCCGTCACCAGAATGACCCGCCAGCCGAAAAAGATGATGGACGCGATAAACGCCGGCGCCAGCGCGATGAGCACGTCCAGCATGATGGCTCTCGTGTCCCGCGGCGTGCGGATATGGGGAGAGGAGGATACGATAAGCGGTCTCTGTTCGTTCATCTTATTTTTCCTCCTTCTTTTCCGTCTCGGCTCGGGCCTTTTCCGCTTCTTCTCTGGCCTTCAGCGCCGCGTTATACGCCTGTATCTTCGCCTTGCCGGTCTTGAAGGCGTGGGTCAGGTGCAGCCGGCCGGGGCATATATATGTGCACGCGCCGCACTCCACGCAGTCTGTGAGGTTCAGCTTCTGCATCATCTCGATGTCGCCCTTTTCCTCATACATATACATATAGATGGGCTGAAGGTTCATCGGGCAGGCGGAGATGCACTGGCCGCAGCGGATACAGGTGGGGTTTTCTATGTTCCTGTCCTCGTCCTCCGCGAAAGCGAGAAGCGCGGCCGTCCCCTTGCCGCAAGGGACGTTCAGGTCGTACTGGGCAAGACCCATCATCGGCCCGCCCATAATGATTTTCCAGGGCTCCCTGGCAAAGCCGCCGGTCTGATCGAATACCCACCGCATGGGCGTTCCCACGCGGACCTTCACGTTTTTCGGCTCGGCGATGGCGGAGCCGGAAACGGTGACGACGCGCTCAATGGCGGGCCAGCCCTCATAACAGGCGCGGTAGACGCTGTAGGCGGTAAAGGTATTGAATACCGCGCAGCCAACCTGAGCGGGCAGGCCGCCGGGCGGCACCTCGCGGCCGGTGACGGTCTGGATGAGCGTTTTCTCCGCGCCCTGCGGATAGCGGCACTTGAGGGGCACGATCTCGATGCCCATTTCCTCCGCTCCCTTGAAGTTGAGAAGGTCGATGGCGAAGCTCTTATTGAGCTCGATGGCGAAATATGCCTTGTCGACCTTGCAGGCGCGCATGATGAGCTGGATGCCCCGAAGGAGCTCCTCCGGGTGCTCGAGCATGGTGCGGTGGTCGCTTGTTATGTACGGTTCGCACTCCGCGCCGTTTATGATGACGGTGTCCACCTTGCCCCAGCCGCTGGTGATTTTGAACGCCGTAGGGAAGGTCGCGCCGCCCATGCCGACGATGCCGGCCTCGCGGATGGCGTCGGCTATGCGCTCCGGATCCTCGAGAAATTCCGCCGGCACGGGGACGAGGGTCTCCGCGGGGCTGTCCTTGAAATCGTTTTCGATGACGACCGCCGTGACCATGTTCCCGAGATTGTTGAGCCGCGGTTCAATGGCGACGACCTTGCCGGAGACCGACGCGTGAACCGGCGCGGAAACCGGGGCGTTTGCCTGACCGATTTTCTGCCCCAGCTTCACCTCGTCCCCGACGGAGACAAGGGGCGTACAGGGGGCGCCGATGTGCTGGGACATGGGGATGACCACCTGCGGGGGCTGGGGAATGGTGGAAATCGCCGTTTCGTTGGCCGGCGCTTTTTTATCGTTCGGGTGTACGCCGCCATGGGTTTTAAAGAGCATGAGCATCACCTCTGCCTAGATTTTAATCACTATGGTATAATACCACACTTCAAAGGCTCTTGTCTACAACCAAAACCAAGGGAATCGCGGCAATTCGGGCAGTTTTGAGAAGTTATTTTTTTGGCGTTTTCACTCTCCCGCAATGCGCCGCCCGGTCACGGCGGG
>CAZEXC010000096.1:0-6080 GCA_964516625.1 uncultured Oscillospiraceae bacterium
TCTACCGCAACGCCATCAACATCGGCTTTCCCATCCTCGAGTGCCCGGAGGCCGCCGAAGCCATCGCGGGCGGCGACGTCGTCACCGTGGATTTTGACGCCGGCGTCATCACGGACGAGACGACGGGCAAGTCCTTTCAGGCTCTCGCGTTCCCCCCGTTTATCAACAACATCATCTCTCACGGCGGCCTTCTGCCCTACCTGAAGGCCCGCCAGAAAGGATAAGGCTCTATGCAATACGATATCGCTCTTTTGAAAGGCGACGGCATCGGCCCGGAGATTGTGGAAAGCGCCGTGGCCGTTCTGGAAAGGATCGCCGAAAAATTTGACCGCGCCTTCCGCTTCACCGAATACCTCATCGGCGGCGCGGCCATCGACGCCACCGGCGGGCCGCTCCCCCGGGAGACCGTCGACGGATGTCTGGCGTCCGACAGCGTGCTGCTTGGCGCGGTAGGCGGGCCGAAGTGGGACACGCTCCCCGCAGATCTGCGCCCCGAAAAGGGGCTTCTCGGCATCCGCGCCGCCATGGGGCTTTACACGAACCTGCGCCCCGCAAAGCTCTATCCCGCTCTGGCCGGGAAATGCCCGCTCCGCGCGGACATCGTCGCCAACGGCTTTGATATGCTCATCGTCCGCGAGCTGACCGGCGGCATCTATTTCGGCGAGCGCGGCCGCCGCGAGGGGAAATACGGCCCCGAGGCATATGACACGGAGGCCTACTCCGTCATGGAGATAGAACGTATTTGCCGCGTGGCCATGGGCGCGGCGCAGAAGCGCTCCGGCCGGGTCATAAGCGTCGACAAGGCGAATGTTCTGGAGACCTCCCGCCTGTGGAGGGAGATCGTCCACCGCATAGCGGAGGAATACGAGGGCGTCACCGTGGAGGATATGCTCGTGGATAATACCGCGCAGCAGCTTGTTCGCAACCCCTCCCAGTTCGACGTGGTCGTGACCACCAATATGTTCGGGGACATCCTCTCCGACGAGGCAAGCCAGATAACCGGCTCCATCGGTATGCTTCCGTCCGCCTCGCTGGGCGACGGAACCCGCGGCCTGTACGAGCCCATCCACGGCTCCGCGCCCAAGTATGCCGGCACCGGCCGCTGCAACCCCATCGCGACCATCCTCTCCGCGGCCATGATGCTGCGTTATTCCTTTGACCTCGGCGCGGAGGCGGACGCCATCGAGACGGCGGTGGACAGAGCCCTGAACGACGGCTGCCGCACGCGGGACATCGCCGGCGAGGGCGACGCGGTTCTCTCCTGCGGGGAGATGACCCGTGCCATCCTGGCCCGCATCTGATATTGTAGAAAGGAACGGCTTCAGCCCATGAAAATGACAGGCGCGAAAATCATCATCGAGTGTCTTCTGGAGCAGGACGTCGATACCGTGTTCGGCTATCCCGGCGGAACCATCCTCAACGTCTACGACGCGCTGTACGATTACCGCGACAGGATAAAGCATATCCGCACGGCCCACGAGCAGGGGGCGGCCCACGCCGCCGACGGCTACGCCCGCTCCACGGGCAGGGTCGGCGTGTGCTTTGCCACCTCCGGCCCCGGCGCGACGAACCTCGTCACCGGCATCGCCACCGCCTATATGGATTCCTCCCCCGTGGTCTTCCTCACCTGCAACGTAGGAAAAAACCTCATCGGCAAGGACTCCTTTCAGGAGGTCGACATCACCGGCATCACCATGCCGATAACGAAATGCAACTATCTCGTCTCCCACGCCGACCAGCTTGCGGACGTGGTGCGCGAGGCGTTCGCCATCGCCCGTTCCGGCCGTCCCGGCCCGGTTCTGATAGATGTGCTGAAAAACGCCACGGCGGAGGAAGCGGAATATACCCCCCTCGACCGCAGCCAGCATCACACCGAAGGGCGGCTCCACCGCCTGATCGAGCGGGCAAGCCACGACCTGAAAGCCCCCGAGCCCGACATCGCGGACATCGAAAAGCTCGTCGAGATGATAGACGAGGCTGAAAAGCCTCTGCTCATCTGCGGCGGCGGCGTCGTCCGGGGCAGGGCGCACAAAGAGTTCGAGACCTTTGCCCAGCGGGTGGACGCCCCCGTCGCCATCACCGTCATGGGCGCGGGCGGCTTTAACGGCCGCAACCCCCTCACGACCGGCATGATCGGCATGCACGGCTCTCAGGCGAGCAACATGGCCGTTGACAACTGCGACCTTCTCATCGCCGTGGGCTGCCGCTTCTCCGACCGCGTCGCCCTCGACCCGAAGACCTTTGCCGCGCAGGCAAAGATCGTCCATGTGGACATCGACCGCTCGGAGATAAACAAAAACGTCCAGACCGACCACCACATCATCGGCGACGCAAAGCGCGTGCTGGAGCTTTTGAACGAGCGCGTGAGCCAGAAATCCCATCCCGACTGGAAAAAATACGTCTTTTCCTTCCCCACGGAGACGGAATACTCTCTGGCGGGCGACTCCCTGACGCCAAAGCAAATATCGGACGCCGTGGCGCGCATCGCCCCGTGGGACACCATTGTCGCCACGGACGTGGGCCAGCACCAGATGTGGGCGGTGCAGCACTTCCATTACGACTACCCCGGCCAGCTCCTGACCTCCGGCGGCTTCGGCTCCATGGGCTTCGGCCTTGGCGCGGCTATCGGCGCGAAGGTGAGCCACCCGGACAAGACCGTCCTGCACATCACCGGCGACGGGAGCTTCCGCATGAACTGCCACGAGCTTGCCACGGTGGCCTATTATAACCTCCCCATCATCACCATCATCTTTGACAACCGCACCCTTGGCATGGTACGCCAGTGGCAGACGCTCATATACGACAAGCGCTACTGCGAAACGGACATCTCCGTGGAGCCGGATTATGTGAAGCTTGCGGAGGCCTACGGTCTTTCGGGGCGGCGCGTGAGCTGCGCGGCGGACTTCGAGGACGCTCTCCGGGAGGCGCTTTCCTGCGGCCACGGCTACGTTATCGACTGCGCCATCGACATCGACGAAACAGTCCGCCCCATGGTAAACGGCGGCGACCCCATCACCCAGTTTATACTGGCTTAAGGAGGGAAGGATCATGGAAAAACAGCGTTATACCCTTTCTGTTCTGGTGGACAACGTATCGGGCGTCCTGAGCCAGGTCTCCCGCCTGTTCTCCCGCAAGGGCTATAACATCGAATCTCTGGCCGTCGGCGCCATCGAGGATCCCTGCATCAGCCGCATCACCATCGAGGTGCTGGCCGAGGACGACGCCCACGCGGAGCTTTTGTGCAACCAGCTCCGGAAGCTGCTCCCCGTCCACTCCGTAAAGCTCCTGCGCTCCGGCCGCTCCATACGCCGCGAGCTCACGCTCATGAAGGTCCGGGCCGAGACCGCGGACGAGCGCAACGAGATTATCCAGATAACCAACATCTTCCGCGGCTCTATCATCGACGTGGCTCCCGCCTCCATGACCCTTGCCATCATCGGCGAGGAGGACAAGACCGAGGCCATCAGGCGGCTCGTGGAAAAGCAGGGCCTTCTGGAGCTTGTGCGTACCGGCGTCGTCGCCCTTGAGCGCGGCAGCTATACCCTCGACGAGCAGACCAAGGAAAAGGGCGAGTTCGACTACGGCAAAAACGCCCGGTAAGCGCCGCCGGGCGCTTTGGGGCCGAAAGCCCCGGTTATCAAATGTTTATTTTAATTTAAAGGAGATATACGATCATGGCAAAGATGTACTATGAACAGGACTGCGACCTGAATGTTTTGAACGGCAGGAAGATAGCCATCATCGGCTACGGATCTCAGGGCCACGCCCACGCCCAGAACCTGCGCGACTCCGGCTGCGACGTCATCGTCGGCCTGCGTCAGGGAAAGAGCTGGCAGAAGGCCGTTGAGGACGGCTTCGCCGTCATGTCCGTGGCGGAGGCTGTCAAGGCCGCCGACATCATCATGATGCTCGTAAACGACGAGCGGGCCGCCGACATTTATAAAGAATCCGTCGCGGCGAACCTTTCCGCCGGCAAGGCTCTCGCTTTCGCCCACGGCTTCAACATCCGCTATCAGCAGATCGTGCCCCCCGCGGACGTAGACGTATTCATGGCCGCGCCCAAGGGCCCCGGCCATACCGTCCGCTCCCAGTATGTCGCGGGCAAGGGCGTTCCCTGCCTGGTGGCCGTGGAGCAGAACGCCTCCGGCCGCGCGCTGGAGATCGCTCTGGCGTATATCGCCGGTATCGGCGGCGCCCGCGCCGGTATCATGGAGACCACCATGCACGACGAGACGGAGACCGACCTGTTCGGCGAGCAGACCGTCCTGTGCGGCGGCGTCGTTGACCTCATGCAGTGCGGCTTTGAGGTTCTGTGCGAGGCCGGCTATGCTCCCGAGAACGCCTATTTTGAGTGCATCCACGAGATGAAGCTCATCATCGACCTGATAAACAAGGGCGGCGTGGCTGCCATGAACTACTCCATTTCCGACACCGCCGAATACGGCGAGTATGTCTCCGGCCCGCGGGTGCTGCCCCACGACATCGTGAAAGCCAATATGCGCGCGGTTCTCGCCGACATTCAGGACGGCACCTTCGCCGGCAAGTGGATCGCCGAAAACAAAAACGGCCGCACCTTCTTCAACTCCAAGCGCGCCATGCTGGCAAAGCACCCCATGGAGATCGTCGGTCAGGAGCTGCGCGAAAACATGCTCTGGAAAGACGGCGGAAACGGCGACAAGAGTCTGGACAGCGCCTCCAACTAAAGGGGAGGCGGACGTATGCGTTCAGATCAGGTGAAAACCGGGGTGGAACGGGCCCCGAACAGGAGCCTTTTATACGCTCTCGGCTACACGGACGAGGAGCTTTCCCGCCCGCTGGTGGGCGTCGTGAGCTCCTATAACGAGATCGTCCCCGGCCACATGAACATCGACAAGATCGCCGAGGCTGTCAAGGCCGGCGTCCGCGCCGCCGGCGGCACGCCGGTGATGTTCCCGGCCATCGCCGTGTGCGACGGCATCGCCATGGGGCACATCGGCATGAAATATTCCCTCGTGACCCGCGATCTCATCGCGGACTCCACAGAGGCCATGGCCGTCGCCCATCAGTTCGACGGCCTTGTGATGATACCCAACTGCGACAAGAACGTGCCCGGACTTCTCATGGCCGCGGCGCGGCTGAACATCCCCGCCATCTTCGTCTCCGGCGGCCCCATGCTGGCCGGGAGGCTGCCTGACGGACGGAGGACCTGCCTGTCCCATATGTTCGAGGCCGTGGGCGCGTACCACGCCGGGACGCTGGACGAGGCGGGCGTGGCGGAATACACGGAAAACGCCTGCCCCTCCTGCGGAAGCTGCTCGGGCATGTACACGGCAAATTCCATGAACTGCCTGACCGAGGCCATCGGCATGGCTCTGCGCGGAAACGGCACCATCCCCGCCGTCTACTCCGCCCGCCTGCGTCTGGCAAAGCACACCGGCATGAAGATCGTGGAGCTCATCGAAAAGGACATAAAGCCGCGGGACATCATGACCGCAGCGGCCTTTCACAACGCGGAGACCGTGGATATGGCGCTCGGCTGCTCCACCAACACCATGCTGCACCTGCCCGCCATCGCCCACGAGGCGGGGGTGGAGATCGACCTGCACATGGTAAACGAGATAAGCGGCAAAACGCCGAACCTCTGTCACCTTGCCCCCGCCGGGGACACGTTCATGGAGGATCTCGATCAGGCCGGCGGCGTATGGGCGGTCATGAAGGAGCTTACGAAGGCGGGGCTTCTTGACACGAGCGTTCCCACTGTCACGGGAAAGACCGTGGCGGAAAATCTGAAAGAGGCCGAAAACCGCGACCCGAGCCTGATCCGCCCGCTGGAAGACCCGTTTTCCCCAACCGGCGGCATCGCCGTTTTGTACGGCAACCTCGCCCCGGACGGCTGCGTCGTCAAGCAGAGCGCCGTCGCCCCGGAGATGATGGTCCACGAGGGGCCCGCCCGGGTGTTCGATTCCGAGGAGGAGGCCATCGAAAGGATATACGCCGGCGGCATACATCCCGGCGAGGTGGTCGTCATCCGCTACGAGGGCCCCAGGGGCGGCCCCGGCATGCGGGAGATGCTCAACCCCACCTCCGCCATCTGCGGCATG
>CAZEXC010000097.1:0-6044 GCA_964516625.1 uncultured Oscillospiraceae bacterium
AACAGGCAAGAAAAAATCTCCCGAATTGATTGCAAAATAACAAGCAATTTTATATAATACCCTTATGACGAACAAACGATATGACGAGCTGTTCGCCCAGATCGTGTCCATCCTCCGGCGCGACCACGCCTGGGCGGACAGGATCGCCGGGGGCTTCGATCCCCGATACTACCATCAGGCCGTCGGGCAGGCGTGGCACGACGACAGGCTCGACGAGCTGCTTTTTCTGCGGTACATGAACCAGATGCTTGCCTGCACCGGCGATCGGCATCTGCGCCTCGATCTGCGCCCGTCCGATACATACACGCCCTGGAGTCCCGGCTTTTTTACCCGCCGGTTTGAAAACAGCCTTTACGTCACCGCCGCGGCGGGCGAGCCCCGTCTTTCCGTCGGCGACCGGATAATCGCGGTAAACGGCGGCGCGCCCGCCGCCCATCGCGCCGGCATCCAGAAAAACTTCTTTTATGCCGACGAGCCGGAGCGCGAGGATTGGAACGGCCTTCTCAAAATGGCGGATAGCGTGACCGTCGCGCGCCCCGACGGTTCGGAGGAGGAGCTTTTTCTGGAACGCCGCCCGCGGGAGAGCCCCTGCCTCCCGCCGGAGCTGAAGCCCCTTGCGGGCGGCGTTTTATACCTGCGGCCCGCGCCTTTCGACGGGGAAGGCCGGACGGCGGCGCTCCTTTCCGCCCATGAGGCGGAGCTGTCCGCCTGCCGGGGGCTCGTCGTCGATATGCGTGCCGGGCAGGGGGAGGACGAGGACGAATGCTTTGCCCTGCTCCCGTGGGTCTGCCGGAGGGACACGCCGCTGGCGGAGCTGATAGACACGGAGTTTTATGTAAACTACACCCGACTGAACTGCATCCTCCGCGCGGCGGGACTGGAAAACGTGCCCGGCGGGGAGGCATATATCGCGGAGCTCAGGGAAAAAGCCGGTTCCGGCCTGACGCCGGAAACCGACCGGCCGGAGGATACCGTTTCCGGCCGCGCGCCTGAAAGGGTCGCCGTCCTGACGGACACCTGGTGCCGGGACGCGGGGGAAAGCTTTGTGCTGGCGGCAAAGCGGGCCGGAGCGTATCTGATAGGCCGCCCCACACTGGGAACGTCGGACTTCTGCGGCGACGTGCATTACGCGCTGGACGGGCGGTATACGCTGACCTGGCCCACCGCCGTCACGAAGGCGGCGCGGGACGGACGGGGCGTCATGGGACGCGGCGCCGCGCCGGATCGTTATATCCCATGGACGCCGGCGGAGTGCGAAACCGACGTTGTGCTGGATGCGGCCGCAGCCTATATGGAAAACGGAAAATAACGGATATAATAAGGAGTCAAGCATGGAGAAAAAACAGACAAAGAAGACGCTCTCCCGGCGGGAATTTCTCAAGGGCGCGGGCGCGGCGACGGTCGGCGCGGCCGCCGTGAGCTTTCTGGGTACAGGGGTCTTTGCCTCGGCGGACGCGTCCGCCAGCGCGAGCATGGCGGCGAACAGCGGCGGCGCTTCCGGCGGCGGCACGGGCACAGTCACGGCGACCACCGACGACGACCGCGTCTTCGGCTATTCCGGCCCGGGGGACTGGCTGGGCGAGGCCCCGGACATCAGCGGCCTTGCCATATCGAAGACCCTTGAGTGCGACGTGGCCGTTATCGGTCTGGGGCACTCCGGCGTGCAGGCCGTTCTGGCCGCGGCGGAAAAGGGCGCGAGGGTCATCGGCGTCGAAAAGCAGACCGAGGACACACACTCCTGGTTCGGCGAGGATTTCGGCTGCTGGAATTCCGACGTGCAGGTAAATCAGGCCGGCTTCGGCCCTTATGATCTGGGGGAGGTGGTGGACGAGTTCATCACCCGGGGCGGCGGCCGATCCTTCCCCGACATCGTCCGCCTGTACGTCCAGAACTCCGGCCCCACCATGGATCACATGCTGGAGGTCGCCAGGGAGATGGGCGTTGACAGGCGGGTGTACACCTACGACAACACGAAGGACGGCTGGCTCATCATTCAGGCCAACTTTGACTACGACAAATGGGCCTCCGGCGCGGACATTTACGATTGTCTGCGAAAGGACTATCCCATTTGGCCGGGCACAAAGACATGGGCGGCGTCCTGCCAGTTCATGGGCGAATATAACGACCGGCAGGTAAACGGCGTGGCGGCAAACTCCAAGCTCGGCGTCGTGCAGCAGGCGTGCCTTGACAAGGCCGTGCGGGACTATGACGTCGAGCTCATGTACAACACCTCCGGCGTCGTGCTGGCGCAGGAGAGCGACAAGTCCGTCACCGGCGTCGTCGTTCAGGATAACGCCACCGGCGAGTATATCCGCATAAACACGGCAAAGGGCGTTATCATGGCCGGGGGCGACTACGCTTCCAACCCCGATATGTGCTGGGCGCTCCTGAACGAATACATGGAGCGCAGCGAACGCGCCGGCGGCTCCAAGTCCCGGTTCTATTCCTCCGGGCGGGACGGCTCTTCCGTGAAAATGATGTGCTGGGCCGGCGGCTATATCGAGCCCGCGCCCCGCGGCACCATGATCCTGGGCGGCGGCCCCTCCGGCGGCCCCTGGGGGGCCAACTCCATGCTCTGGCTCAATGCCGAGGGCAGACGCTTCTGCAACGAGGGCAACATCACCGGCGCGCAGACGGCCTGCGCCCGCCAGAAGAGGGGCACGGCCTGCCTCATCACCGACCAGAAATGGTTCAAGGGCGTCTGCGCCAGCGGCCTTGAGCATCAGGGCCCGAACGGCGGCCGGCCCCAGTTCTATCAGGACATGATCGACGGCATGAACGCCCTTCAGCCCGGAGGCCGCGCCAACATCATCGGCTGCACCATCGCCGAGCGCATGAGCGGCTCGGTCATGTGCGGAGAGACGATAGAGGACCTCGCCCGCATGATCGGATACAGCGACAGCGTTATCCCCACCGTGGTGGAGTCCGTGGCGCGGTATAACGAGATGTGCTACGCCGGGAAGGATACGGATTTCGGCAAACGCGCCGAAGCCCTCATCCCCGTGGACGAGGGCCCGTACTACGCCTGCACCGGCTCCGTGGGCAGTTCCTCCGCCAGCGTCTCCATGGTGACGCTCTCCGGCGTCATGACCGACAGCCGTCTGAACGTGCTGGACATAAACGGCAGCGCCATCAAGGGCCTGTATACCTGCGGCAACTCCCTCGGCGGGCGCTACGGCTCCGGGTACTGCACCCCCTGCGCCGGCACTTCTATCGGCATGGCCGGCACCCATGGCCGTCTGGCCGGGCAATTCATCTGCGAGGACAACTGAACCTGCGGCGGCGGTCTTCCGAAAACCGCATATACAGAGGCCGAGCCGCAAAGCTCGTTCCGCGCCGCGCGGGGTATGCGCCGCGGGGCTTTTCCGGGCGAGACTTTCAGATCATAATCATAACGGACACAGTACATATGGGGAGGCGGTAGCATGAGACTTCTTGTGGCGGAGGACAACCGCGCCTACTGCCGTGCCCTGACCGCCATTTTGGAGCACGCAAACTACACCGTGGACGCCGTATATAACGGCGTGGACGCGCTGGATTACGCCATGACGAACCAGTACGACGGCATCATCCTCGACATCATGATGCCGGGGCTCGACGGCACGGACGTGATACGCCGCCTCCGGGCGGCGGACGTACACACGCCGGTCATGGTGCTGACCGCCAAGGCCCAGATGTCGGATCGCATCGAGGGCTATGACGCGGGAGCGGACGATTATATGTCAAAGCCGTTCCACTCCGACGAGCTTCTGGCGCGGGTGCGGGCGCTTCTGCGGCGGCGGCCCTCTTACCGGCCGGACACGCTGTATTTCTGCGGCCTGACGCTCGACGGGGCCGACCACAGCATCGCGGGGCCCAAGGGCAAAACGCGGCTGACCAGCAAGGAATTTCAGATACTTGAGCTTCTGGCGCGCGATCCGGGGCGCTCCGTGTCCGCGGACGAGTTCTGCAAGCGCGTCTGGTGCTGGGAGGATATGCCCGATATGAGCGTCGTGCGGGTCCATATCTCCGCCCTGCGGAAAAAAATCGCCGAGGTAAGCGGCGACGTTACCATCCACGGCGAACGCGGCGTCGGCTATTCTCTGCAAAAAGCGCCATGATACGGAAGCTTCAGATACGCTTCATCCGCATCGTTATGGAAGCGTTTTTCGCGGTCTTGCTGGTGCTTCTCGTGGGGCTCAATTGCGTGAACCGCTACAGGGTGTACGACAGCATCGACACGCGTCTGGAATATCTGGCGGAGGGCTCCCTCGGCCCGCCCCGCGGCATGATCGCCTCGACGCCCGAGGAGCTCCAGCGGTGGCTCAATCTCAATAACGCCGGGATCATGAGCGAGTCGAGCTATTTTCTCATCTCCGGCATTATGGCCGAGGACATACGCCAGCAGCAGCTCAGCCTTCTCTCTCTTATGATAAACGAGGACGCCGCCCAGCTCGTAAGCGATATCCTCGATAGCGGGAACGACTTTGGGGACGTTGCGCCGTACCGCTATTATGTGGCGGCCCGGGGCAGCGATTACCGCATCGTGTTCCTTTTCTGCGACAACGAATTTTCCTCCATGCGTTCGCTTTTGCAGACCTCTATTCTTGTGAGCCTCGGCTGTCTCCTGCTTGTATTGGTTTTGGTGACGCTGCTGTCCAAAAAGGCCATACGCCCCTTCGCGGAAAACATCGAAAACCAGAAGCGCTTCATCTCCAACGCCAGTCACGAGCTGAAAACGCCGCTGGGCGTCATCATCTCCGACCTTGATATGCAGATCCTGGAGGGCGGCTCCACCGAATGGCTGGAAAACGCCCAGATACAGGCCGACCACCTGACGCTTCTGGTGGAGCAGCTCACCACCTATTCCCTTCTGGAGGAGAAAAAGCAGGACGCGGCGGAGCTTCCCGTGGACGTAAGCGCCCTTGGCGAGGAGGTTCTCTCCGACTTCCGGCCTCTGGCCCTGTCCCGGGGGCAGGAGCTCTCCGGCGAGATAGCCCCCGGCGTATCCGTGACGGGTAATGAGGACGCTCTGCGGACGCTCCTCTCCGTCCTTCTGGACAACGCGGTGAAATACGCGCCGGAGGGCGGCGCTGTCCGTCTGCGCATTTTCCGGGACAAAAAGGCCGTCATTGAGGTGGAAAACACCTGCGACGGCATATCCGCCGATGAGCTTTCCCACATTTTCGAGCGTTTTTACCGCGTGCCGAAGCACCGTGCCTCCCAGCAGGGAAGCGGCCTCGGCCTTTCCATCGCGCAGGACATCGTGAGCCTCTACGGGGGCAGCATCCGCGCCGCCGGGCGGGACGACGCCATCGTCTTTACCGCGGAATTTTAAAACGCTCTCAGGCCGTCCCGCAAAAAATAATATCCTTGACGCCCTCAGACATTATTGACAGGCGGCGGCGGCGGTGATATGATATAGTTCGCAAGCGATACTTCGCTTGCGATTTTTATTGCGCTCGGAGGTTTCAAAATGATAGAGGTCTCTCAATTCAAGACGGCGACCAAGCTGGTGCAGCTTGGGAATGCCGTTACCTATTTCAGGAACATCAAGGAGAGGGAAATCGGGCTGACATCCGTCCAGAGCGACGCCATGCGCGCGATTTTAGAAAATCCGGGGATCACCGCCGTCATGCTGAAGGAAAAAATGAGAATATCGCAGTCCACCATGGCCGGTATTTTGCTGCGCCTGGAGCGTAAGGGGATCATTATGAAATCGGCGGATAAGAGCGACGGGAGAAAAGCCATCCTTTCCGCGACGAAGCGCGGGGAAGAGCTGGCGGAGGCTTTGAAGACCACCGCGCTCGAGACGCAGCGGGAGCTTACGGAAGGCATGAACGATGAGGAAAAAAGAGAATTTGACAGGCTTCTGCAAATCGCTCTTGACAATATGCACGCAGTCCGCGCGGGAAAGGAATGATCGAGCTATGGATAATAACAACGAGATATTCAGAACCATGCCGGTAGGCAAGGCTCTCTCAAAGCTGGCGATACCGACGATCATCAGCCAGCTTATCACCATGATCTACAATTTGGCCGACACCTTTTTTGTGGGGCAGACG
>CAZEXC010000098.1:0-5958 GCA_964516625.1 uncultured Oscillospiraceae bacterium
CGGCGGCGATGGTCTCGAGCTGCTCCACCGTAACGGTGCCGCCCACCACGCGCAGACGCAGGGAAAAAGTATCCTTCTGCTTCTGCCGCATAAAGCCGCCTGCCTTCAATGCCGCGTAATCAACTGCCATATCGCACCTCCATGCCTCTCTGTGTTTAATAGAACATATAATTTACCGTATTCTCATACAGCAGACGGTCTTTTTCCGGGCCGCCCTCCCGCAGATCAAGGATGAGCTCGCCCCGCAGCTCCTTCCGCAGACGGCTCTCCGTGTCCGCGTCAAGATGCTCCCCGGAAATGACCGTGATAAGGCCCGCCCGCTGCAGGATGTCCGCGGCGAAAACAAGCCGATCGCCGCTTACGCGCACCCGCATGGTATGCAGGCCCTGTCCCAGCAGCTCCAGCTCGATCTCTCCGGCTTTCCGGGCGTCGTCGGCCAGAATGAGGAACGGGGTCTGTCCCATGTACTTCGCGCGGACCTCGGGGCTGATCTCCGTATCGGCGCGGTCACGGGTGTCGAACACCGTCTCGATCACGCCGCAGGCGGAGGTCGCGTTCGTGAGCCGGTCAATGAGGATGAGCTCCCCCAGCGTCCGATGATTCGAGAAGGTGTCGAGCACCACGGGGGACGACAGCTCCACGGAGCAGAGCGCGATCTCGTTCTTTCGCAGGCTTTGGGCGTTTCTGTGTTCCCCGGTGTTCACGTCCACGACATAGCGGATGCCGGAGATCTTGCCGGGGATGAGGCGCGTGCCGATCTTCGCGAACATCGCCCGGCTGTTTATCAGCGCGTCGTCGTCCATCCACAGCAGCGTCGCCTCGAAGCGGCTCGCCGTGTGCAGCGCCGCGCCCCTTGTGAGCACGCTGCCCCGGGATACGTCGATCTCCCGATCCAGCTCCACCGTCACCGGCTGCCCCTGCACGGCGGCGGGAACGCGCTCCGGGCCGACATGGATCGCCTTTACCCGCGCCTGCGTGCCGCTGGGAAGCGCGGTGATCTCGTCGCCCTCCCGCAGCCTGCCCGCCTCGATCTGCCCCTGAAAGCCCCGGAAGGTGTGATCCGGGCGGCATACGCGCTGGATCGGCAGATAGAAGCCCTCCTCGTGGCTCGCGGCGTCGATCTCCACCGTTTCAAGATAATCCAGAAGCGGCCCTCCGTCATACCACGCCATGCGCGCGGAAGGCCTCGTCACGTTCTCCCCCGCCGTGGCGGAGAGCGGAATGATCTTCACGCTTTTCAGCCCCAGCTCATTTCTAAGCTCCCCGATCTGCGCCCGAATCTTTTCAAACGGCTCACGCTCATAGCTCACGAGATCCATTTTGTTCACGGCAAAGACGAAATACCGAATGCCCATCAGCGCGCAGATCCGCGCGTGGCGGCGGGTCTGGATCAGCACGCCTTTCGCGGCGTCCACGAGGATCACGGCAAGCTCGGCAAAGCTGGCGCCCACCGCCATGTTCCGGGTATACTCCTCATGCCCCGGCGTATCGGCCACGATAAAGCTGCGGCGATCCGTGGTGAAGTAGCGGTAAGCCACGTCGATGGTGATGCCCTGCTCCCGCTCCGCCATCAGCCCGTCCAGCAGCAGGGAATAGTCAATCTCGCCGCCCTTCGACCCCACGCGGCTGTCCAGCGCAAGGGTCTGCTCCTGATCTGTGTACAGCAGCTTCGTATCGTACAGGATATGTCCGATGAGCGTCGATTTTCCATCGTCCACGCTGCCGCAGGTGATGAATTTCAGAAGTCCGTTCATATCAGAAATATCCCTCCCGCTTGCGCTTTTCCATGGACGCTTCGCCTTCGTCCCGGTCGATCACACGGCTGGTACGCTCGCTCGTCACAGCCGAAAGTGTTTCCTCGATGATAGCGTCCAGCGTGTCCGCCGTGGACTCCACGCCCCCCGTGAGCGGGTAGCAGCCCAGCGTGCGAAAGCGCACGCTTTTATACACCGGCTTCTCCCCCGGCAGCAGCGGCAGACGGTCGTCGTCCACCATGATGATGTTGCCGTCCCGGTACACCACGGGCCGCTCCCGGGCGAAATACAGCGGGACGATCTCGATCCCCTCCCGTCGTATGTATTGCCAGATGTCCTTTTCCGTCCAGTTGGATATTGGGAACACCCGGATGCTCTCACCCTTTTTGATGCGGGTGTTATAGAGCTTCCACATCTCCGGCCGCTGGTTTTTCGGATCCCACGCCTGCTCGCTGTTGCGGAACGAGAAGATGCGCTCCTTGGCGCGGGATTTTTCCTCGTCCCGCCGGCCTCCGCCGAAGGCCGCCGTAAAGCCGTATTTTGTAAGCGCCTGCTTGAGCGCCTGCGTCTTCATGATGTCGGTATAGGCCGCTCCATGGTCGAAGGGGTTTATGCCCTGCCTGGCTCCCTCCTCATTTTTGTACACCAGCAGCTCGAGGCCGTATTTTTCGGCTGTTTTGTCCCGGAACTCTATCATCTCCCGGAATTTCCAGCCGGTGTCGATATGGAGGAACGGAAACGGCGGCTTCTCCGGCCAAAAGGCCTTGAGCGCGAGATGCAGCAGCACGGAGCTGTCCTTGCCGATGGAATAGAGCATCACCGGCCTTTCGCACTCCGCCGCCACCTCGCGTATGATATAGATCGCCTCCGCCTCCAGCTTGTCCAGATGGGATAATTCCTGCATGGTCAAGTCCTCCTAATATTTGTTGGACTTCCGCCGATCCACCGTGATTGTGACCGGCTCCCGCCCGGCGCGGGTGATGATCCAGTGCGTCAGCTCCCCGTCCCGCACGGCTTGCATGAGGCTTCCGCGCCCGCCGATGTCCGCGCCGAGAAAATAGGCTATCGCGCCGTGACGGCACTCCTTCAGGCAGGAGGCGCAGCCCCAGCACTCCTCCGGCCGGCTCAGATATGCCGTGCCGTCCGCAGCGCGTTTGATGAGGTTTCCGGGGCATACCTCCCGGCACGCGCCGCAGCCGACACACCTGCTACGCTCGATCCGAATGCTCATACCACGCCTCCCTCACCAGCTCGCGGCGAAGGATCCGTATCTGTCCGTCCACGAGTTTTGAGTTTATATAATACTCATACCTTTTATCCGGCGCGGGGAAGTCCGTATTCACGGCAAAGCCCGGCCAGCGCGTTTCCTTTCGAGCCCGCAGATGCGCTATCAGCACGCGGCACACCGTCAGCCGCTCCCGCAGCTCATACGCCCGGACGAGATCCTCCGATGCCGCCGCGGTCAGGCCTTCCGCAAGCTCCGTGAGCCGCGCGATCTCCCGCTCCGCCAGATCGAGCTGTCCCGCATTGTAGCGGTAAGCCGTTTTGATGCCGCCCGCGTACTCGTCCATGACCTTCTGCATGGCCTCCTCCAGAGCGAACACGTCATACGGCCCGCCGGCGGTTCCCGTCAATCGCCGCTCGTAGTCCGCAAGATAGGGCTCCGCCAATACGGATATCTCCGCCTCCGACAGCAGCGGCATATTCGGCAGATCCTCCGATGCCGCCGCAGCGGCAATGGCTCCCTCGGCCAGAGCGCCGGTGACGAACTTCTTTGGCGCTCCGCCGGACACGTCTCCCGCGGCATACAGCCCCCGCAGGGTCGTGCGGCGTTTGGTGTCCACCCAGTAGCCGCTGCCCGTATGACCTCCCACGATATAAGGCTCCGTGCCCTCGATCTCCACATTCTGCTCAGAGGGCATTTTCCCGCTCTCAATCCATTTCAGCGTCTGACCCGGGGCCATGTTGAGATAGGCCCTCAGAAGCTCGCTGTCCTGCTCGGGCGCGATCCCCTCCGTGCGGAGGTAGCAGGGGCCGCGTCCCTCATAGGTCTCGTTCGTCGTGCCAAAGGCGCGGCCGGACGTGGACAGACCGTAGCGCTCCTCATAGATTTCTCCGCGCGCGTTTATCTCCCGCGCGCCGACGCCCAGCGCGATCGTGCCTGTGGGCGCGATGGTATCCTTGCAGCGCTGAGCCACGAAGCGCATCTCAAAGCTCGTCATTTCCGCTCCGGCCCGGATGCCCATGGCATAGCCCGCGCCGGTATTGAAGGGCGGATACCACAGCTTGTGCCGGGAAAAGCCCGGGTTGTTCGGGCGGTAGAGCCCCGCCGCTCCGCCGGTGGCGATCAGCACCGCCCGGGAGGACAGGATATAAGCGGCCGGCTCATCGACGCCAAAGCCGACCGCGCCCGCAACGCGGCCGTCCGCCGTCAGATAATCCGTGATATTCACATGGTTCAGAACGTCGATGTTCGGGTACCGTCCTACCTCCGCCGCGAGGATGGGCTTTATGTTCTCGCCGTTTATTTTGATATTCTGCCTGCCCCGGGCGGCGTACCGCCCGTTTTCGTCCTTCAGGATCACGAGCCCCATCCGCTCCAGATCGGCGGCGGCCTCGTTGAAGCCCTCCGCCATAGAGAGGACAAGGTCGTCCCGGATGATCTTCTCCGCGTCCCAGCGGACAAATTCAAGGTAGTCGCGGACGGTCTGCCCCTCGGTGATATAGGCGTTCAGGGCGTTCACCCCGGCGGCCAGACAGCCGGAGCGCCTGATATTGGCTTTTTCCGCGATCAGGATATGCAGGCCCTGCGACTGCCGCGCCGCCGTCACGGCGGCGTAGCATCCCGCTGTGCCTCCACCGATGATAAGGAGATCCGCTGTCAGATATTTCCGTTCCATAGAGCTCAAATCACCACGCTCTCCCTGCGGAGCGACTGGTTATACTCCATCGTGACCTTCTCTCCGTCGATGACAAACAGACGGTGGATGAACACGTCCACGG
Source organism: uncultured Oscillospiraceae bacterium (assembly GCA_964516625.1). Lineage (GTDB taxonomy): Bacteria > Bacillota > Clostridia > Oscillospirales > Oscillospiraceae > CAJOIG01. Next base: position 4,758 of record CAZEXC010000098.1, read on the forward strand.
TCTCGCCGACCTGTATTTCCGGGTCGTTGATGCTGCGGATGGCGGAGAGCAGATTGCCGTGGAGCCGAACGCGGATCTCCAGATTGCTGCCGCGGAAAATGATGTCCTCCACCACGCCGTCCTCGGCGGATCTTGAGTATTGGACGCTCTCGCCTTTTTTGAAGATGCTGATGAACTCCGGGCGCAGGATGGCCACGGTATCCGGCCCGCCCCGCTCGAAATACCGAAACTGATCATAGTTTTTCACCGGGATGGAATTGCCGATAAAGCTCACCACAAAGGGCGTGGAGGGATCGGCGTAAAGAGACTGCGCCGATCCGGCCTGTTCCACGCGGCCAAGGTTCGTGACAATGATGTTGTCCGCCACCTCGATCGCCTCGTCCTGATCGTGGGTGACAAAGATGCTGGTAATGCCGATGCGCGTGATCATCTCCCGCAGCCATGTGCGAAGCTCGAGCCGCACTTTGGCGTCAACGGCGGCAAAGGGCTCGTCGAGCAGGAGGATCTGCGGGCTCGGCGCCAGCGCCCGGGCAAAGGCCACGCGCTGCCGCTGGCCGCCGGAGAGCTGGCTTGGGTAGCGCTTTTCGAGGCCCTCGCAGTTTATGAGCTTCAGAAGCTCCGTAACATGCTCCCTGATCTCCTTTTCCGGCATTTTCTTTACCCGCAGCCCGAACGCGATATTGTTGTACACCGTCATGTACCGAAACAGCGCGTAGTTCTGGAAAACAAAGCCGATGCCCCTCTCGCTGCCGGGAATATCGTTCACGACCTTGCCGTCGATCAGGATCTCGCCCGAATCGGGATGCTCCAGTCCCGCGATCATGCGCAGGATCGTGGTCTTGCCGGAGCCGGACGGCCCCAGCAGCGCCACGAGCTTCCCTTTCGGGATGCTGATATTTATGTCCTTCGAGGCCTGAAAGCTCCCGTAGTGCTTATTGACATGACGGAGCTCGACATAGCCGGTATTCTCACTCATAGTCTGTTCCTCACTTATGGATATCCAGTTCCTTCTGTCCCCGATGCTCCAGCCACAGGCGGAGCACCAGCACGATAACGGCCAGTATCACAAGTATGCTCGACGCGGCAAACGCGCCGGTGAAATCATAGCCCTGATACAAAAGCTCGATATACAGGGGAAGCGTGTTTGTTTTGCCCCGCAGATGCCCGGACAGCACCGACACCGCCCCAAACTCGCCCATGG
>CAZEXC010000099.1:0-5923 GCA_964516625.1 uncultured Oscillospiraceae bacterium
TTCGGGAGCCGCCGTCTCCTCAGGCTGTTCCGATTCTTCGGTCAGACCGGCCTGTTCCGCCGCATCGTCCTCCGGCTCGCTCTCCCCGTCGGCGTCTGTCTCCGCCGCCGCGTCTCCGTCCTCCGGGACGACGGCCGCTTCGTTATTCTCCTCGCTGTCGGGGACATCGGCGACGGCGGTCTCTTCCTCAGCGCCCGCGTCGTCCTCAGCTTCAGAAGCAGCGCTCTCCCCCGCAGAGATACTCTCCCCGGCAGACGCGAAGCTTGCCGTGGAAAGAAGGAAGCTGAACACCAGAAGCAAAGCAAGAATCCTTTTCAACTTTTCCATTTCTGGCCCCTCCCTTAGGCCCTGTTTGGGAACCGGCGGCATCGTCAGGCGGCAAAAGGCTTTTTGCCGGACAAGGCGGCTTTTCCCGGGAACACGCCGCGTGTTCCGGGAAAACCGGGGTCGCATGGCGGGATATCCGCGGTTTCGGCATTTGGGTATTTTTTCAAACGTGGCCTAATCCAAAAATATGGTTGACATAATTTTTTACAGACTTTTATGCAAATCTTTCCGTTAACTTAATTATATTATTATGCTTTTTTGTTGTCAATCGTTAATGTTAACAATTTGGTTAAAAAAACCTGCGTGTAATAAACAAATCAGCAGTCCCTGTTACTGGTCGTCGTCTTCCTCGCGTCCCGACGCCGCAACGGCTTTCCGGCGCTTTTTTCTTATTACTATGAGCAGACATATGACGGCCGCTATCGCACAGACGGCTATCGCCGCGGCAGCTATGCGAGCGGCAGCTCCCGCCGTTTTCCCGCCGGAGTCTTCCGGCTCCCCGGCGGTATCCCGGGCTCCGCCAGCGTCCGCGGCGTCGAGCCCGGCCATATCGGCAGTGCCGGTCTCCGCCTCCTCGGCGCTGTCTTCGCCGGACGCCGCTTCGGCAGGCTCGTCCCCGCCGTCCGCGTCCGTCTGTCCCCGGCTCTCCGCGGCGCTTCCTCCGCCGGACGTTTCCCCGGCAGTCCCGGAGATACCGGCCGCGCCGCCGGTATCATCGCCGCCGTCGTCCGCGCCGCCCGCATCCGGCCTGGTGACGCCGGTTCCCGTCTGCCCGCTGTTTGCGGCATCATCGCCGCCGGAAACGGCGGAGCCGGGCGTCGTTTCCTCCGCGTTCACAGCGCCGGACGTATCGGAACCTGCGCTGTCGCCCGTGCCGACGGTGCTGCCGCCGGTATCATCGCCGCTTTCCCCGGCGGCGTCATCGAGCCCGCCGCTTTCGCCGCCGGCCTGTTCCTCTCTTATAACGGTGACGCCGCCGGAAACGACGGCGGGTTCGTATTTGACGTAGTTCTGGCTGACCATCTCCGTGACGGTGACGGTCACGGGAGTTTCCCCCGCCGGGGCGTCGGGCAGGACCGTAAAGGTGGCCGTAAACATGACGCCGTTTCCTGTGGCGTTATAAGCGGCAAACGCGGCCACGCGTCTGGTCGGCACATAACTTATAAAGGTTAGGCCGGAAAGCCCGCTCCCGGCGTTTATTGCCGTCAGCTCCAGCGCCGTCTGGCTGTAAACAATATCGGCGGAATAGGCCGCGATGCCCGGGTTGCCGGAAATAGCGAACTCTATCGTCACCGTATCGCCGGGTGACGCCTCCGCGGTCGAGGCCTCTATCGTCAGGTCGTCCGCGAAAGCGGGTATGGCCGCAAGAGCGGCAAAAAGCACAACGGCCAGAAAAGCAGACGCGACACGTTTCATTTTGCCCGCCTCCTTTGCGTTAATAATGCATTAACATTTTTGCCAATTCGCATACTTTTTCCAATTTTAGTTTATTATACTTTCCCGTCTGTGGTTTGTCAAGGCTGTTTTCCCAAGAAATACCAGCGCTTTTACATCTTTTCTCCGAAAAGGAGCGTTTTCCCTTTCGCGCCGCGCCCGGCGGCAAAAACGCAGGAACGACGCCGTTTTCGGCGTCGTTCCTGCGTTTTTTGAAAACTCTTTTTCGCTGGAGGCTCAGAGCTTCTCGCGAACCTTGGCGGCTTTGCCGACACGGTCGCGCAGATAATAGAGCTTGGCGCGGCGGACGCGGCCGCGGCGGACGGTGTCCACCGAGACGATCGTCGGAGAATGCACGGGAAAGACCTTCTCGCAGCCGACGCCGTAGGACACGCGCCGGACGGTGATAGTCTCGTTAATGCCGCCGTGCTTCTTGGCAATGATGACGCCCTCGAACGCCTGATTGCGCTCGCGGTTGCCTTCCTTGATGCGGACAGTGACGCGGACGGTGTCGCCCACGTTCATGGCCGGAAGCTCCGGCTTCATATACTGCTGGGTCAGAGCGCTGATGAGATCCATAACATAACCTTCCTTAGCGTAGACGTTCTTGCCGGGAAACGCATCCGGCAGCGGACCGCCCGTAATAAGCGCACATTTTGCGCGCTGAAGCATGATAACACAATCATCGGTCAAATGCAAGCTTTTTTCATCGGAACGGCGTCATATTTTCCCGAAAAGCCTCCATGCGCGTAAATTTATAGTATCCCGGAGCGTCCGCCCCCGCCGCGGCCATCATCGTATCGGGGCTCAGCGTCGGATCCTGAGCATGGAGAAGGAGCCTCGCCCGCACGCCGTCCGCCCCGTCGGTAAAGACGGCGCTCCCGATGGCCGGAGCGATGTCGTCCACCCTTTCGCCCTTTTTGCCCCGGCGGGTCACGAGGATATGCTCCCGGGCAAAGAAATCCCGGTAAAACCCGGCGTCGCGGCCATTTTTCATAACGCCTTCTATGGAGAGCCAGCGGAGCGCGGAGCCCTTTTCGGGCGCCTCGTAAGCCTCCAGCGCCGTGATCCCCTCCGGCATGAAAGGGTTCAGCCGGTCGGGCAGACTCTCCAGATCGCACGCTCCCGTCAGGGCAAAATCCATATATTCACAAAAGCTGCTCATACCTACGGGCAGAGGCAGGATGATGGATATTTTTGCATGAGGGTTGAATCCCTCTGAATATTTCAGATCCACGCCCGCCCGGGAAAAGACGCGCTGCATGGTTCGCATCAGGTCGAGATGGGATATATACACGGCGCGGCCGGTCTTGGAAAATTTCAGACGGAGCTTATCCACGGCAGACGCCCTCCTTCAAAAAAGACGAGGCGCCGCAGGCGGAACACGCCTTTCGGCAGTCGGGGCTCAAAACAGCCTTGTAAGCCCGCTCCCGCTCCCGCTCCAGATGACGGCGGGCAACGCCCATGTCCATATGCTCCCAGGGCAGAAGCTCGTCCAACGGTCTTTCGCGCGTTGCATAAAAATCCGCGTCCAGCCCGCACGTCCTGAACGCCTCGAGCCACCGTTCAAGGGAAAAATATTCACTCCAGGACTCCAGCCGTCCCCCCTGCCGCCAGACCTCCTCGATGACGGCGGACAGGCGGCGGTCGCCCCGGGCCAGCACCGCTTCGACAAGGCTCGTCTGCGCGTCGTGCCAGTTGTAGGTTATCGCCCGGGACTTCAGCGCCCCGGACAGCACATGCACCCGGCGGAGATACTCCTCCCGGCTCACCTGCGCTTCCCACTGGAAGGGCGTGTGGGGCTTGGGAATGAACTCCGACGTGGACACGGTTATACGCACGCCGCGGTTCTTGACCGGAGCGTTTTGCTTCCAGCACCAGAGAACCTTCTGCGCCAGCTCCGCGATGCCCTCCACGTCCTCGTCCGTCTCCGTGGGAAGACCCAGCATAAAATAGAGCTTCACGCCGTTCCACCCGCCGGAAAACGCGACCCGGCAGGACTCAAGAAGCTCCTCCTCCGAGACGTTTTTGTTGATTACGTCGCGCATACGCTGTGTGCCCGCCTCCGGCGCGAAGGTAAGGCCGCTTTTCCTCACCTTCTGGACGCGCTGCATGATGTCCATGGAGAAATTGTCCGCCCGGAGGGACGGCAGGCTCAGGCTGATGCCCCGGCGCTGGCAGTAATCCAGAAGTCCGTCGCACAGCTCCGGCAGGGGCCGGTAGTCGCTGGTGCTCAGGCTCGAGAGGTTCAGCTCCTGATAGCCGGTATTTTCAAGGGTCTTCCGTCCGTCGGCCAACAGGCGCTCCACGCTGCGGTTCCGCACCGGGCGGCATATGTACCCCGCCTGACAGAAGCGGCAGCCGCGGATGCAGCCGCGGAACACCTCCAGCGATATGCGATCATGGACGATCTCCGTCGAAGGCACGACAGGCGCGGTGGGATAATAGGAGGCGTCAAGATCCTCCACAACGCGCTTGCGCACGCGGGCGGGCGCGCCGTCCCTCGGCGTTATGGAGGCGACGGTCCCGTCGCCGTTATAGGCGATATCGTACAGGCTGGGGACATAGATCCCCTCTATCTGCGCGGCACGGCGGAGAAATTCCTCCCGCGTCCAGCCGCCGCGCTTGGCGGCGCGGTAAAGCTCGATAAGCTCGCAGTCGAGCTGCTCCCCCTCGCCGAGAAAGCACAAGTCGAAAAAATCCGCCATCGGCTCAATGTTGCAGGTACACTGTCCCCCGGCGGCCACGATGGGCCAAAGGCCCCTGCGCTCCGACGCGCGGAGCGGTATGCCGCTCAGGTCAAGCATATCGAGAACCGTGGTATAGGACATCTCGTACCCCAGCGAAAAGGCCACGATGTCAAATTCGCTCAGCGCGTCGCCGCTCTCCAGCGCCCAGAGGGGGATATGCTCAGCGCGGAGCTTTTCCGCCATGTCGCCCCACGGCGCGAACGCCCTCTCGCACCACACGCCGGGCATCTCGTTGATAACGCCGTAGAGTATCTTCACGCCGAGATTCGACATACCTATTTCATAGGTATCGGGAAAGCACAGGGCAAAGCGGACCTCCACATCCTGCCTGTCCTTTATGACCTGATTATACTCGCCGCCGACGTACCGGGCCGGGCGCTGCACCTGCCGGAGCAGAGCGTCTATTCTGTCGTTTATTTCCATACCGATTATTTTACCGCAAATCCGGCGCGTTCGCAAGTACCGCCATCCAAACGCCCGCCGCCGCAGCCGCCGGAGAGCCTGTCATCACGCCTGTGGCTATGACGCCGAGGGCGCACAGCGTCCCCAGAACGCGCATGACGATACCCGCCGCCCGGACGGGCAGCACGCTCTCCAGCCAGTAAAGCGCGAGACGCCCGCCGTCCAGAGGCAGCACGGGAAGGAGGTTGAACATGGCCGCCAGCAGTGCAATAGCCCCGATATAGCAGATATAGGGGACAGCCGTCAAAAAGCACAGGCCGGCGAAAAAGAGCCCCGCCACGGGCCCCGCCGCCACGATGCCGAGCTCCTGCTTTTTCGTGAGCGCGCCGCCGTACTCTATGACCGGGCCGCAGGCTGTCACGCGTATGCGCCGTATGCTCGCGCCGGTCACGAACATGGCCGCCAGATGGCCCAGCTCGTGGGCAAGCGCCGCCGCCAGAAACGCCGCCAGCGCGCCGATGCCGCCGATGAAATACAGCGATGCCGCCAGCAGCAGGAATCCCGGGCTCACGCTCAGCTCCAGCTCAGCCATGACATCCACGTTTCCGGCACGCGCAGCGCGGCCTGCTCCTCGGCCAGCACCTGACGCACCGCCGGCATGAACTGCTCCGAATACACCGGCAGGAACATCTTCAGGTACACGGCTGACAGCAGCAGCGCCGCCGCGATAAAAAGCTGCCGCAAGGACATAGCATCTCCCCTCCCATGTACAGGCTATTTCCCGGCGGGAAAAAATATGCTTGCAATCGGCTCGGCTTAGTGCTATAATTTTCTAGCCTGCAAAAAGGGCGCGCGGGTGTAGTTCAATGGCAGAACATCAGCTTCCCAAGCTGAATACGAGGGTTCGATTCCCTTCACCCGCTCCATATCTCGGGGTGTAGCGCAGTTGGTAGCGCGCCTGGTTCGGGACCAGGAGGCCGGGTGTTCAAGTCACCTCACTCCGACCAAAA
>CAZEXC010000100.1:0-5884 GCA_964516625.1 uncultured Oscillospiraceae bacterium
CCTGATAGGACGTAAAGCCGATCCCGGGGATGGAGAAGATGGTCTCCGTGATGAGAGCGCCGGAGAACAGGCTCGGCAGAGAACCTCCCACGATGGTCACCAGAGGGATCAGCGTGTTGCGGAAGGCGTGCTTATAAATGACATCATGCTCGCTGACGCCCTTGGCCCGGGCGGTACGGATATAGTCGGCGTTCAGCACCTCCAGCATGTTCGTGCGGGTGTACCGCATGAGCGAGCCGACCGATACGACCGTCAGCGTGATGATGGGAAGGACGAGGTGATTTGCCATGTCCAGGATCTGCCCGGCTGTGCTCAGCTGCGCAAAGTTGCGGCCCACCAGCCCGTGAGTGTCGAACCAGCCCAGCTTCACCGCGAACACCAGCTTCAGCAGGGTGGCGAAGAAGAACGTAGGCAGGGATATGCCCGTCAGAGCCGCGGCGGAGACGATGTAGTCCGTCTTGGAATACTGCTTCGTGGCGGCGATGATGCCAAGCGGAATGGCGATGAGAAGCTCCAGAATCATGGAAACCGCGCCCATGACGAAGGATACGCCGATGACCTCTTTGAACTTGGTCAGCACAGGAACGGTGAACTTCCAGCTATCGCCGAAATTGCCCCGCAGGAAGTCTCCCACCCACGTGATATAGCCCTGCAAAATGGGCTTATCCAGACCATAGGATGCATTCAGCTGGGCGAGCCACTCCTCATAGGGCTTGGAGCCGGGAGCTGTGGAAAGCTGCATGGCCATGGTCTCCACATAAGAGCCGGGAAGGCTCCGCATCAGTACATAGATGATGAAGGTAACGCAAATTAAGATGAGGATTGAGAGCAGAATACGCTTGATGATGTAATTTCTCAAATTTCTCCCTCCAGTCGTCTCTGGCATGCTCTCGCGCCGCGGGATACGCGACGCCGCGCACCAAGCAGCCGCCTCGCCAACGAGAACGGCTCCTTGCTGCGCGGCAGTTCAGGGGGTCTTCCCCGCCTCCCCATGATGGGGAGGCGGGATGATATTTTTTGTGCAGATCATGATTATTTCACGGCCATGGTCTCGACCTCGCTCAGCCAGCCCCAGTACGGGGTCATGTCGCTGGGCAGGCTGTCGATCACAACGCGCTCGGTGGACAGCAGGACGCACTCGCTGCGCTGATAGATGGGTATCTCAACGCCCCAATCCAGAATGATCTCCATGGCGGCCTGATAGATGGCCTTCCGATAGGCCTGATCGGTAGACTGACGACCGGCCATGATCAGGTCGTCCAGCTCGGGATCCGCGATCTGGTAGTAGTTCGTGGAGCCCTCGGAGTGATAGAGCTGATACATATCGGGGTCGGAGCCGGACTGCCAGGCGGCGCACCACATATCGGCGGCGCCGGTCTGATAGGTAGCGTAAAGGTCGCTGGAGTTGGCATAGTCGGTCACGGTCAGGGTAAAGCCGATCTCGGCAAAGGCCGCGGCGGCGTTCTTCAGCAGCAGAAAGCTGGGGTGATCGCCGTTGCCGTTGGCGCCTATCGCGCACTCATACTGGAGCCGCGCGCCCTCGGGAGCGGCGGTCAGCTTGCCGTCCTCCACGGTGTAGCCGGCGGCCTCAAAGTAACCCAGAGCGGCGTCCATGGCGGCGGCGTACTTGGCTTCAGTATCCATATCGGCCGTGTAGATGGGATCGCCGTTCACATCGGTGGAGTAAGCGATCTGGTAGCCGTCATCCGTGGTCTGGGGAGCCGCCCAGGAGGTGCTGGAGATGGGATAGTTGATTACGGAAGCGGTCGCGCCGTAGTAGGAGTCGATGGCCTCGTCGCGGTAGACGGCGATCACGGTGGCGATGGCATGACGCAGAGCCTTGGACTCGTCGGAATCAGGCACGCCGCCCACATTCACGTTGTTGGGGTTGATGCCGATATAGCCATAGCCGCGGTAGTCCAGAAGCTTCGTGGTCAGGACAGGCCCGTCGAAGTTCTCCCACTCGTCCTCGCTGAAGCCGTTCTCCACGGCGATCTGCTTGGCAACGTCGGTGGAGTAGCTGGGGTCGGCCAGATCCAGAGTGCCGGCCACGATGCCGCTGACCTTGTTGTCCTCAGAGGACTCCAGATAGTTCAGGTGCTGGATAAGAGGCGCGCCCAAGTAGTAGTCGGGGTTGGCGTCCATATAGACGACGCCGTTGGAGTACTCCCGGAAGATGAAGGGGCCGGCGCCCAGAGGCTCGGTGGTCTTGGCCTTCACGATGGACAGATCGCCCTTTTCAAAGCCGAACATGTTGTTGTCATAGTCATACAGGCTCTCGTCGCCGTAATAGTGCATGGGGGCGATGGGAAGCTGCATCTGATAGATAACGGTGGCGTCCAGCTCGGTGGTAACCACGCGCAGGGAGAAATCGCCGGTTTTCTGGATGCCGGTGATGTTGGGGGCGGACTCGCCTGTCTCAACGCCGACGGAATATTCGTCATAGCTATCCATCAGACTGAACAGGCTGGAGCCGGCGGTCTCGGTGCTGGACAGAGTGGCGTAATCGCCATCATAGGCGTCCTCGATGGCATGCCAGAAATCCTCAACGGTGCCGTCAGCGGCGACCTCGAAGCCCCAGTTGGCCGCGATCAGATCCATGGTATCGTCGGCGCTGTTGGCGCCGGCGTCGATGAGGTAATCGACGATCTCCTGCGTGAAGGCCACGCCCGCGTCCTCCAGCTCGGGCCAGAAGGCGTCATACTGCTCGGCGGTGAAGTACTCGTTCTCCACATAGCCGTCCTTGCCGGAAGCGGCGATCAGGTTGTAAAGCGTATCCATGCCGGCCTGATAGTCGTCCAGACCCTCGATGGGGCAGGAAAACAGGGTGGAGTTGCCGTCATAGGTGGGGTCGAGATAAACGTACATGCCGAAGATAACATCGTCGATGGTGGCCTGCACGCCGTCGGTGAAGTAAATGTCGTCCCGAATGGTCAGATCATAATAGACCGTGCCGTCCTCGTTCTCGGTGACGGTCACGTCACCGGCGCCGGTATACGTGTAATCGGTGCCGTTGTAGGAACGGGTCTCGCCCTCGATGGCGTTGTTGACCGGGTTTGAAACACGGTCGAGCTGCATTGTGTAGACCGTCAAGGTGTCCACGATATTTTGGTCATTTGCGGACAGGGCGAAGAAAGGAGAAAACTTCCCCTCAAGACCCTGCTCCACAGAGACGACCATCGTGTCGTTGACCTCTGCGGGCTCCTCGGCAGTCTCCTCCGCCGCATCCTCGTCGGAAGCGTCGTCCGAAGAGCTGCCGCACGCTGTCAGGGACAGGACCATGACCAGCGCCAGAAGCAGCGCAAGCAGTCGCTTTACATTCATTTTCATTTGCCTCCTAATGTCATTTTTATCGAACAAGGGCATATCTGCCCGGGTTCCTAATGCCCATTGCTTGTATCTTTGATACAAGCACAAACGGGACGTCCCGTTTGCCGTTGTCCGCCCACAGCGGACATATGTCCACAACCATATAAACTATATTTATAAACTACATTTTATTCCGTAATCAAATTGTTGTCAATCAGAAATAACGGAAAAAACGCGAATTAAACAGAATTCAGGGAAGCTTTTCCCAGTCAAATCCCTTTTCCATCAAAAACCAGAAAACAGACAGGACTGCGATAACGCCCTGAGAAAGAAGAAAAATCACGGCTGCGGCGGCTGTTCCGCCGCCCAGCCCCTCCACGGCAAGGCTTACGCCCTCTCCTATGGCCGTCAGCAGCGAACAGGCCGCAGCGGCGGCGGAACGGACGGGGAGAGCCGCGGCGGACTCATATACATACTCCCGCAGAGGCTTCTCCCTGATCCCCATTTTCCCCACGGCCCAGAGCTGTGTCACGCCGCACACCAGTCCCGCCGCATAGGGCAGCAGCACATACCACGTCCGAAGCATCCCATGGACGGGCAGAAAGCCGTTCATGACCCACAGCGCCGCGGACACGAGCCCCATCGCCCAGCGAAGGGAAAGAGCCGTTTGCGGGCGCAGCCTCCCCCGCGGTCTGGCGGCGTACAGCGGCCCCTGATACACATACTCGCCGGAAGCGGTCTGCACAAAATAGGAAGCCCGCTTTGCCCGGCCCCGCAGCTTTTTCTTTTTCTCCATCTCAGAGGATGCCGCTCAGGTCGTATGCGTCCAGCCACGCGCCGGCCTTGGCGCATACGCCCTTCAGACAGCTTTCCTCAAACGGGCTCTCCAGCCCGGCATTGGCAAGAAGCTCCGTGAATACCCGGCTGCCGCCCTGACGGGTGTACGCCATATACTTTTCCCATGCCGCCTTCCGATCCTCCTGAAGCAGCGCCCAAAACTGGAGGGACACCGTCTGCGCCAGACAGTAATCGATATAGTAAAAGGGGCTGGAATAGATGTGGTGCTGGCGCTGCCAGCCCTCGCCCTCGCTGTAAAACGGGATGTCCCCATCCAGACGCATCCAGGGCATATAGACCCCCAGAAGCCGCTTCCAGACGGCGTGACGCTCTCCCGGCGTCATATCGGGATGGGCATATACCTCATGCTGGAAGTGATCCACCATCGTGCCGTAGGGGATGAAGGTCAGCGCGCCGGACAGATGGCTGTATCGGAATTTCCGGGCATCGGAGCCGAAGAAATCCTCCGCCCAGGGCCAGGCCATAAATTCCATGCTCATGGAGTGGACCTCGCAGCCCTCCATGCTTGGCCAGATATAGTCCATGGGTATACGCTCCCGGTTAGTCCAGTCGGCAAAGGCGTGCCCGGCCTCGTGGGTGACCACCTCCACGTCGTGCTGGGTGCCGTTGAAGTTGGCGAAGATGAACGGCACGCCGTAATCGGCCAGACTGGTGCAGTAGCCGCCGCCCTCCTTGCCCTCGGTGGACAGCACATCCAGCAGCTCCATATCCAGCATGGTATTGAAAAACTCCCCGGTCTCGGGGCTCAGCGCCTCATAGAATTTCTTTCCCGCCCGCAGAATGTCGTCGGGCGAGCCCTGAGGCCGCGGGTTGCCGGAGCGAAATTCCAGAGCGCTGTCGGCAAAGCTCATGGGATATTGCTTCCCGAGCCGTTTGGCCTGTCGGCGGTATATGGAATCCGCCACCGGGACCAGATACTTCACCACGGCGGCCCGAAAGCTCTCCACATCCTCTTTGGTATAGCAGTTCCGGCCCATGTTGTAATAGCCCAGCGTGGTGTAGCCTTCATAGCCCATCTTTTTTCCCATGGCGTCCCGAAGGTGGACCAGCTCGTCATAGATACCGTCCAGCTTTTCCTGATTGTCCTTATACCACTGCCCTTCCGCCTTCCACGCGGCCAGACGTCGTTCGTCGTCCACATCGCTCTTGAAGGGGCTCATCTGGCTCAAAGTATATACGCCGCCCTCAAAGGGTATCTGCGCGGAGGCCAGAAGCTTTTCGTATTCCTGCGTGAGGTCGTTTTCCCTCTGCATCTCCGGGATGATGGCCGGAGAGAACGCTTTCAGGGCGATCTCCGCGTTGAGGAACATCAGATCGCCGTACTCGGCGGAGAAGCTTTCGCGGAAGGGGCTGTGAAGCATGGCAAGCGTCCACTGCTGCATGTACTCCTGCAGCTCCGGCATGGCGCTGTTCCAGAATTTCATTTCCCCGTCGTAGAACGCATCCCGGGTGTCGATGCTGTGACGGATGTGTGCCAGATTCTCCGCGGTATAGAGGTGCTTTTTCTCCTGCTCCATCTCCAGAAACACGGCTCTGGCCGTCTCATAATCCCGGGCCGCGCTCAGCCGCTCCGTCAGGCTTTTCAGTTCTTCTTTGACCCGCTCCGCATCCGGGCGGGCATAGGGCATTTCAGAAAACTTCAAGGGCTTTCCCATCCTCTCTTGTCAATCTTTAAAGTATTGAGATTATTTTATCATAATTCCGTCAGAAAGCAAGA
>CAZEXC010000101.1:0-5629 GCA_964516625.1 uncultured Oscillospiraceae bacterium
GGCGCGCCCCAGCAGGGACAGGGACAGCCCCATGAGAAATAAGGCCGTCCAGCTTGATGTAGCTTCTTATTTGACAAGTATGATATAATAAATAATCACGAATCACGACAAGCCTTACAGCGCGCACAGGGCGCAGACGCGCCGCTATGGGCGTTTACGGCGTATTTTATATTGGCCGGATCCCCGCCGCGGGAGCCGCCGCGGGAGGTGAGCCGCCTATGATGAACTTAACGCCGCAGGAAGAGCAGGATATGATCGAGCGGGCCAAAACGGGCGACCCGGAGGCAAATTACCGGATGTCCCTGTGGGCGCTGGAGCAGGCCGCGCTGGAACCCACGGAGGAGCGGTGGAACCGCCTTGCGGCAAAATGTCTCGTGCGGGCGGCGGATGCGGGCCATGCTCAGGCAAAAGCCCGGATGAACGACCTTCTGAGCAGGACGGAGAAAGCCGCCGCGCCCGACGGCAAGCCGCAAGAAACCGTGCCCCTCCCGAGCGGGCAGACCGCCGCGGCCGGCGAGAAATTCTCGCTCCTTGCCCCGCTGAAGGCCCTGCCGGGTATGGTCAAGTCCCTTTTTGCAAAAAAAACGCCGGCTCCCGCGCCCAAAGCGGCGGGCTCTCACGTCAAAAAACAGTCCGGCTCGTCCTTTTTCGATTTCTCCCAGTGGGACGATGGTAAATGGAAGAAAATACAGGTCATCTGCATCGTCATATGCGTTATTCTGGCCGTTCTCATAACCGTTATGATCATCAGCGGCCACAGAAGCACGGCCGAGGAGTCGGTGCTCCCCTCGCCCTCCACCGTCCCGGACACGGAGGCCATCGCCACGCCGGAGCCGGATCTGTATCCCGAGCAGTCCGTCCGTGAGGAGATCGAGGCGGCAAACCTTGAGATATTCCCGTCGGATGAGGATTATGTGGACGAGGAGACCTTCGCCACCGTCAGCACGAGCGGGAGCGTCCTGCGCCTGCGGCGCGGCCCGGGCGCCAGCTACGGAGAGATAACCTCCATGGAAAACGGCACCTCCATCGAGGTCTTCGCGTACAAAAACAACTGGGCGCTGGTGCTGTACAACGACAGCCTTTGGGGCTGGTGCAGCGAGGATTATCTGGATTAAAAAAAGCGGCGGGCTGCGTTTTTGCAGTCCGCCAAACAATAGGGTTGTGGGATAAAGATATGAGCCGGGTCCTTTGGGACCCCTTGGATAAGCTGTATCTAAAGGATACCGCTTTCGGGACGATTTGTAAATAGCGAGGAACGTCGAATGGACACTAGTTTTGTCGAGGCCCTTGAAAACCGTGCGCGAACCATGCTCCCTCCGGCCACCGTCATGCTCATCGAGTGCGCCGCGGACGCCGGGGATCCCGCGATGGCGGCGCTTTTGGACGAGGTGGAGCAAAAGGGTCTGCGGGGTGAGAGCCTGTGCGACGAACCCTGCCGGACAGTGGTGTTTGAGGATCGCGTCCTTCTGCGCTGCGGCGGCTGCGGCCGGGAGAAGGAGCTTCCGCGCCTTGCCGGGATAGGCCGGGGCAGCACCCGGGAGGAGGCCCGGCATAACGCTCTTTACGCCCTCACCCTCGGCATGGATAAGCCGAGCGCCAGACTCCCCGGCTGCGTGGCCGCCCAGACATGGGGGAACGGCCCCGTGGAGGACATACAATACGCCTGCGTCATAAACCGCGCCGCTTATATGTCCCTGTAGTACCGCTGATAAATCACCGAAACCCCTTGATTTTGCTGGAAAATCCAGTAATCTCAAGGGGTTTCTTTGTTTGGCGGAGAAGGAGGGTTTGACGATACAGACAAGTTGTGAAATGAAGCAGGCGCCCCAGCCGGAACAGAAGTTTCTCGGCAAGTACGGACGGATGCGGAATCAATATCTGAGAGAGCACCTTCCGATCGTTTGGAACCAGATGGTCATGGAGGGGACGCTGTTCCCACATCTGCAAGAGGTAGACCGTGAGGCTTACGAGCGGCTCGATCATATGATCCCCGCCCTGGCGGAAAAGGCCGGAGCGACGGAGGCGCTGAAAGCCGACGATCCGATGAAATGGGTCGGGCTCATGAACACCTGCAAAGCCCAGGCGGAGGAGGTAATCCTCGAAGAGCTCATTTACATCTGAACACAGCAGGGGCGGTGGCTGCGGCCACCGCCTTTGTCGGTTCCTTTGAATCATATCATAAAGTGCTTTATCCCGCCCTTCTGCAGGATCCTGCGCTCGATCTCCTGCGCCAACGGATATCCCGTGTCAGAGAGTTCCTCGGCAGAAAGACGAAGTGCAGTTCGGAAACGTTTCCGGAGCTCGTCAAATCGGCGCATCGCCATTCGCTCGCCAAGTCCGGCGTCTCGGGCCGCCGAACGGAAGGAAGCCTCCGTAATGTCGTCTATGGCGTAAGCTCCGCCGATGCTGAACGCCATGTCCTGCGTACTTTCCTTATAAATGACCGTGCTGACGATATCATATGCAGGCGCCAGGTGGACGGCGGTTTGGTTCGGGCTGTACAGCAGGGAAAAATTCTTGACGTGGGCATCCGTATTGCCGATCAGGTAGTCGAACACGAGGATGTCCCAGAGCTTGAGCGTGTCCGCGATAGGATATGAGTGCTTGGCGCTGTGCCCCAGGGCAGATACCAGCCGTCGTGCGCCGCATCATAGTACAGGCCCACCTTGCCGGAGGCTCCAGTCAAAGACAGATGGGATCGCGTGACCAGCTCCGCGGATTTGACGGCTCCTTCCGCTGCCAGCTCCCGCACCTGCCCTTCCGTGATCGACTCATAGGAGGCTGTGACTTCCTCGTCCTCCTCCGTGATGCAGAGGGCGCCGAGACACTCACGTCCGAGCCCGTGGAGGATGGACAGATAGTCGTTCTCGTCCACATGCATCCATTGGGCCACGGAACGTCGGGTAAACCCCTCCGGTAAAAGACCTTCAAAAAAGTTCTTCGTCTGTGCGGGAGAGAACGGTTGCTCCTGCAGCGGCAGGCTGATGGAGATCGGGGCGTAAGCCCGGGAAAGGTATTCCGCATCGTAGCGAAATTGAGCTGCTGCGGGGTCTTCGCCGCAGATGCGTCCAACAGGGATCATGACCCCGTCGCGTTCGATACTGACAACCAGATCTTTCATTTTCCGTCCCTCGGCGTCAGGGTGCAGTCCAGCCCCAGAAGATTGGCAAGATAGATCGCCTTGCCAAGCTCGGCGGTGCTCTTGCCGTTTTCCAGATCGGAGATAAAGCTAACGCTGAACCCGCTGAACTCGGAAAGGAACGCCTGTGTGTAGCCCAGTTCCTTTCGTCTCTGCTTCAAAGCCTTTCCAAAGCTGCTGGCGTCTGTGATCATATGCGTCACCTCTTGTTCGTTCGGCGTTATTTGTCATTCAAGAGAAAAAATTCGCCGAACGGCTTAAATCTGATAAGATCATTATAATCTAAGCCGAACGGCGAAGTCAAGGGAGTTTTGAAGAGGTGATTGGATACGCATGATTCGAGCGTATTGGGACATTCCTTTTGTGTTATCGTTGGATTCGCTGCTGCACGCCGGCGATGTCGATGTCGCCCTCGATGTGCGCCTTGGCCGTCTCCAGGCCGCGCGGTTTATCTCCGGCGGCCTCTTTATGTTTGCGGCGTTCTGTGATACAATCAGCTAAGCGGATAATGATGATTCTACTGGAAAAATTGGAAGGGGCATTCTCATGAGCAAGAGTCCTCGCTGCTTGTACCATAGTAGCCTTGCGGTTTTTTCTGATGCAGATGAAAACTCTATATTTGGAATTTTATGTGACAATTACCATGGGGACGCTCTTACCACAACACGAGAGGCATGAAAATCGGAATTGTCGATCCTAAAGCAAGTTTTGTCCCCGTACCAAGAGGAAGACGGACAGGTTCCCAAAGGAAGACCCGGTTAATCCCGACTGGATCATCAGCCCATATGCCCCGACGCCAACAATCATTGAGGCAGCCAGAACACTATATGAGAACCATTCTGTCGAAAACATCACCCGACACGAAGCGGACGATGTTTCTACTGACCGTACGATTGCGTACATTCTGAAAGTCATCCACCAAAGTAAGGAGGCTCAGGAAAAGAGCATTTGCTTTGTTACTGGCGTCCCCGGTGCAGGTAAAACGCTGGTCGGACTGGATGTAGCTATCAAGCAGACCTACCAGGGACAAACCGAGCCCGTGAAAGACGAAGGTGCCGTCTATTTGTCCGGGAACGGTCCTCTCGTTGCTGTTTTAACGGAAGCGCTTGCGCAGGATAATCAGAAACGTTGCCGCGAGCGCAAGGAGAAAAAGAAGATGTCCGATTCCCGCCGCGAGGTAAGCAAGTCGATTCAGATGATTCACCGCTACCGGGACAACATGCTGGCAAAGATCAAAATCCCCGTAGAAAACGGAGTTTTGGAAATCGATCCCGAAAAGGCGGTTAAGTTGGAAAAGACCGGATATGGCGAGGTGGAGCACGTTGCCATTTTCGATGAAGCGCAGCGGTCTTGGACCCACAAGCGACTCGCTGATTATCTCAAACGCGGCGGGACTTACGGAAACAAGTTAAAGGTTCCGAACTTCCCTATGTCAGAGGCAGCTTTTTTGATTTGGTCCCTAGACCAGAGAGAAGACTGGGCAACGATTATCTGTTTAGTCGGCGGAGGTCAGGAAATCAATACGGGTGAGGCGGGGATCTCTGAATGGATCACGGCCTTGAATGAGCGGTTTCCGGACTGGAGGATTTATATTTCTCCGAAGCTGGCCGATGCGGAATATGCCGAAGGAAAGGTCAATGAGATGTTGAAGGACAATCCCCATGTAACCTACAATGACGACCTGCATCTGGGCGTCTCCCTGCGTTCCTTCCGAGCTGAAAAGCTGTCCGCGTTTGTGCATTCGCTTCTGTGTTTTGACGGAAACGCGGCTTCGATCTATGCTGAGATCAAAGACAGATACCCCATAGTTCTGACAAGAGACATGGCAAAGGCGCGGAAGTGGCTCCATGAAAAAGTGAGAGGCACGGAGCGCACCGGCATCCTAGTGACAAAGGAAGCGGCCAGATTCAAGCCTCTGGCGGTCCATATTCTGCCATCCGGTGACGAAAACGCCGTTCATTGGTTCCTGGAGGACAAGGTTGATACTCGATCCTCTAATTATCTGGAGGACGCTGCCACGGAGATCCAGGTGCAAGGCTTAGAACTCGACTATACCTGTCTGCTATGGGACGCGGATATGCGTTACGATAACGGAAAATGGCGCTTCTATAGATTTAATGGGCAGACAAAATGGGTCGAACAGCTCCCAACCAGCGAAAGTAAGCAGGAGCTGATCAAATATATGCTGAATGCTTACCGCGTTTTGCTAACCCGTGCCAGGAGCGGCATGGTGATCTGTGTGCCCGAAGGCAATTCCAATAAAACCGCTACCGGATTTTGGGAAGACAGTACCCGCCTGCCGGAGTATTATGATGGAACATATCATTATTTGAAGAGCTTAGGAATAGAAGAAATCTGAGAGCATAATCTTTGTAAACAAATACTGGGTCACATTGTTCACCGGGATGCGCCAGGGAGAGGTCCTGAGCCTGACATGGGACTGCGCGGACTTCGAGAACAATACGATCCTCATCAACAAATAGCTCCAGA
>CAZEXC010000102.1:0-5432 GCA_964516625.1 uncultured Oscillospiraceae bacterium
GGAGCCGGAGAAGGCCGGCGCGAAAAAGACCGCGTCCGCCAAGGAGCAGGGGAAAGGCAGCGCGAAAAAGACCGCGCCCGCCAAAGGATCGGGAAAGGGCGGCGCGAAAAAGAGCATGGCCGCCGGGGAGCCGGAGCGTGACAGCGCCGGGAAGAGCCTTTCCCGGGACGCGGCAGGAAAAGGCTTCGGAGAGAAGATCTCCCGGGACGGCTTGGACGAGAAAGAGCCATTTCGGGGAGAAAGCTCCCGGGAGCGGGGAGCCCGCGCCGACGCTTCGGAGCGGAAATATACCGTCAGAAAGGACTTTGAGCAGGAGACCCGCCCGCGTCGGACGGCGTCCTCCGCGCCTGCCAGCCGGCGGAAAAGGAAGAAAAAGACATCGCCGCTCATCCTTATTTTGAGCATTGTGGCGATCGCGATCCTCGTGATTGTGGCGGGCAGGATACTTTTCACGGATTCGCAGAGCGATTTCGTGCTCTCGGAGCCCTATACGGGCGGCGATCCGACGCCTTCGGCATCCCCGGCGTCCGAAACCGGGGAGGACGGCGAGGAGACCGCCGGAGACAGCTCCGCGAACGGCGAGGCGCTGTCCCTCACGGTCGTAAGGGACACGGTGTACGCTATCGACTCCGGCGTGAGCCTGCGTGTCGGCCCCGGCACCTCCTACAGCGTGGCGCAGACCCTCTCCCGCGGCACGGAGCTTCAGCGCACCGGCGTTATCGGCGGCTGGAGCCAGGTGCAGTATGAGGGCACGGAGTATTACGTTTCCAGCGCGCTGGTGAGTGTGGACGACCCGCTTGCCGGACAGGAGAGCGAGGAGGAAGCCGAGGAAGAAAACGACACCTCCCTTGAGGGTCTGGATATCACGGAAAAGCAGGATACCGTCAGCATCGCGTCGGACGCGAACCTCCGCTCCGGCCCGGGCACGGATTATTCCGTGATCGCCGAGGTGAAGACCGGCGCTGTCCTTCAGCGCACCGGCGAGGTAAACGGCTGGAGCCGCGTGGTCTATAACGGCGAGGATGTCTTTGTGTCCAACGGTCTCATAAAGACCGCGGACAGCGGCGACACCGGGGAAACGGAGGAAAGCGCCGCCGCGGAGACGGCCGAAACCGGCGCTGCCGAAAGCGCCGGTCTGGGAACCATTACCATAACCCGGCAGGTCAATATCCGTTCCGGCCCGGGCGTCGATTTCTCCATTCTCGGCGTGGCGAAGGTCGGCGAGACCTATACCGTCACCGGCTTCACGTCGCCGAAGTGGTATCGCGTAAGCTATAACGGGCAGATGGGCTTTATAAACAAAAACTATGTGGACGACAGCGGCGCGAACGTCGGCGACGACGCCACCGTGACCATTCAGATAGATTCCGCCGTGAACCTCCGTTCCGGCCCGGGCACGGGTTACAGCGTCATCGGGACGGCGAAGGCCGGCGAGACCTTCACCGCCGTCAGCATCACCGACGACCACTGGTACAAGATCGAATATAACGGCTCGACCGCTTATGTCTCCGGCAAATTCGCCAGTCAGGTCGAGTGACCGTAAAAAAAGAAAAAACACCCGGCCGCGGCACGGCGTTAAACGGCGTGCCGCGGCCATGTGCGGGGAAAATCAAATTTTTCCCGCGCGTTCATGCTTTTTTCATAAGTATATTGTATTATAAAGGCAAAGAAAGCGGCAGAAAGACACTGGAGGACGTCGGGGAATGGATAAGGACCGGGAAAACAGGGAATATGCGCCGGAGGAGCCTTCGGTATACAGCGACGCTTATTACAGAAAAGCGCCGGAGACGAGGCGCGCCTTCTACGGCTACAGTCCCGCCCAGTGCTACGCTCATGCGTCGGAGGCCGAGCCCGCGCCCAAAAAGAAAAAACGCCGCAGCGCGGCGATGCTTGCCGCTATGTGCGTCGTGTGCATCCTGATGGCGGGCATCCTCGGCTCTGGCGGGATGTTTTTCGCTTTCCGCGCCAGCGCCGCCAGCGGGGAGGAGGTCTCCGCCGGTGCGGAGCTGTATGAGGACTATGGCGCTGCCGTGGCTGAAGAAGCGGACGGGGGGATCCTTTCCCTTGTCCAGCTCTCCGGCGAGGGGCAGGAGGCGCTGACGGCGGAACAGATATATGTCGGCGCGTGCAGCTCCACCGTGGGCGTGACGATCCCCGGCTATGCCTACAATATCTTCGGCCAGTCCGGCTCCTCCGCCGTGACGGGGACGGGCGTCGTTTTGAGCGCGGACGGATATATCCTCACAAATTACCATGTGATAGAGGACGCATACGAGTCCGGCGCGTCCATTCAGGTGATAACCTATGACGAGGAGAGTTACGAGGCCGAGATCGTCGGCGTGGAAACGGACAGCGATATCGCCATCCTCAGGATAGACGCCGGGACCCTGACGCCCGCCGTTTTGGGAAACTCCGACGAGATGTGCGTAGGTCAGACCATATACACCGTGGGGAATCCCCTTGGGGAGCTGACCTACACGATGACGAGCGGCATCATCTCCGCGCTCGACCGCAGCGTGACGACGGATGTGAACGTGACGGTCAATATGTTCCAGATAGACGCTGCGGTAAATAACGGCAACTCCGGCGGCCCGGTGTATAACGTCTACGGACAGGTCATCGGCATCGTCACCGCCAAGTATTCCCAGTACGGCATAGAGGGGCTGGGCTTTGCCATCCCCATAAACGACGCCTGCGCTATCGCAAACGATCTGGTGGATAAAGGCTATGTCTCCGGCAAGGCCTATCTGGGCCTGAAGATGACGAACGTCTCCGCCGGCGTCGCCCGGTATTACGGCATGGTGCAGGGCGTGTATGTCTACGAGGTGGAGGAGGGAAGCTGCGCTGAAAAGGCCGGTTTCCGCGTGGGGGACATCATCACGGCCATCGACGGCGTTCAGGTGACGGTGAGCACCGATCTCGTGCAGCAGATAAAAAATTACCGCGCCGGGGACAGCGCGGCGCTTACGGTCTATCGGGGGCAGGAGTATATCACCGTTACGGTCCAGTTTGACGAGGCGCTGCCCGCCAAGGCCATGACCGAGGAGGAAGCCGTCCTCTTTACCGGCGGGGATATAGGATAAGGAAGCGCCGTAAAAGCGCGGCTGCCTTCCGCCGGAAAAACGCGGGACGACGGCTCTGACAGGCCGCGTCGTCCGAGAGCTTATGGGGGAATGAAATATGACTTATGACATCGACATCTGCGGCATGGAGCGGGCGCTTCCCATATGTCCGATCAGCGACAGCCTTTCCATAGGCGCGTTCGTCATCTTCGGCGACGTGGAGCTGACCGTACACTGCGCGGCGGAGCTTTTAAAGCGCCTGCCGTCCTGCGATTATCTCATCGCGCCGGAGGCCAAGGCCATCCCGCTGGTATATGAGATGAGCCGTCAAAGCGGCATAAAATACCTTCTGGCCCGCAAGCGCGCGAAAGCGTATATGTCCGGCGTATTTGAGGTCAGCGTTCGCTCCATCACCACGGCGGGGGAGCAGTCTCTCGTCATTGACGCCGCCGACGCGAGGGCTATGAAGGACGCCCGGGTGGCCATCATAGACGACGTTATCTCCACCGGGGAGAGCCTTCACGCCATGGAGGAGCTCGTCCGCAAGGCGGGCGGCGTCATCGCGGCGAAAGCGGCCATTCTGGCCGAGGGCGACGCGGCAAAGCGGGAGGATATCATAACGCTGGCGCCGCTTCCGCTGTTCCACGCGAACGGCGAGCCCGTCGCCTGAGCGCGGGCGGCTGGGAACGGTCTGGAAAGAGGACTGTGCTGTGGATGGCTTTTCGCGGGACGGGTATATCGTCGATCAGGATTTCTTTTCCGCGTACATTTATCGCCGGATGACCTCCGACATAAACGGCTGCGGCTGGATCGCGGCCTATAACCTCCGCCACGCTCTGGGGCAGGACGTGTCCTTCGAGGACGTGAACCGGGAGATGGACGCCATGATCCGCGTGCAGATCCCCGGGCCGACGCCTATGCGGGTGATGCGCGCGTATCTTTGCCGCTATGCAGGCGTCCGTTCTGCGTTCGGGAAACGCGCCTCTCTTGCCGCCGCGGAGAGGAGCTTTGCGGGCGTTCTCCGCTACCGGGAGGGCCCGGTGTCTCATTTTATATGCTTTGTGCGTACGGAAGGGCCGCGCTTTCGGTTTATGAACGTGGCCGACGGGCAGGAGGACATTACGGAAACGATGTCCGATTTTTTCCGCGGCCATTGCCGCCGGGGCCATGTCCGCGCGCTGACGGTAAGCGGCGGCCCCGCTTGACAAATCCTGAGAAAAGGCGCAGAATATACCCAACCGAATAACGGACAGTTCGTGACCATCCTGTCCTTAAACAAAACTACGGCGAGGAAAAGATTTACCGGGGGCGTAGCACGCCCCCGGCTGTTTTTTCCGGAAAGGAAAACCATGAAACACCAGACCCCTGCCGCCCCTGCAAAGGAGGCGCGCCATGAATGAGCTGATTTTGACGCTCTCCGTCGCGTTCATCTTCGGCGCGGTGCTGCTGGCCTACCGCCTGTTCGGAAACGTCGGGCTGTACGCCATGACCGCCGTCGTCACCGTCCTGTCGAACATCGAGGTGCTTATCCTCGTCAACGCTTTCGGCATGGAGCAGACGCTGGGGAACGTGCTGTTCGCGTCCACGTTTCTCATCACCGACATCCTCAGCGAAAATTCCGGCAAAAAGGCGGCCAATACCGCTGTGTATATCGGCATCTTCGCGTCCGTTTTTTTCGTCGCGCTTACCTCGAGCTGGCTTTTGTACACCCCGTCGGAAAGCGACTGGGTCATGCCCGCCATCATAACGATATTTTCCTCCACGCCGCGGACGGTGCTTGCCAGTATGCTGGTGTACGCCGTGTCCCAGCTTTTCGACGTGTGGCTTTATCACAAGTGGTGGGCGTTTTCGGAAAAAAGATCCGGCAGCCGCCGGCGTTTTCTGTGGCTTCGGAATAACGGCTCGACCATGGTCAGCCAGATGGTGAACACCGTCCTGTTCACGCTGGCGGCCTTCGCCGGAACGGAGGGCTACACGCCGTCGCTTCTTATAAGCATCATGCTCTCGACCTACGTTATCTATTTCGTCACGTCCCTGCTGGACACCCCGGCGGTGTACATCGCCCGCCGCATCCACGACAGACGCGCGGCCGCCGCGTAAAAGGATTTCATACCGATCCCCGACAGAAACGGCAAATTTTTTGAAACTACTGAAATAGTATTGACAATGCCAAACTAATGTGATAGTATAGTCAGCGTAAACTATTGCAATAGTTTGATAGGAGGTTAGAACATATGGCGATCAAGCTCTTTGACTCCGAGCTGAAAGTCATGGGCGTTTTGTGGAGAGAAGGTGATACGACCGCAAAACGGATCTCCGACATTCTGAAAGCGGAGATCGGCTGGAACATGAACACGACCTACACGGTCA
>CAZEXC010000103.1:0-5413 GCA_964516625.1 uncultured Oscillospiraceae bacterium
TGGGGAGCTTCGCGGCCTGCACGCAGGAGCGGGCGGGCTGCACCTCGCCGCAGAAATATTCGGCGTAGACCTCGTTCACGGCGGCGAAGTCCTCCATATCGCGCAGGAATACCGTGGTCTTCACGACGTGCTCCAGGTCGCTCCCGCCGGCCTCCAGGACGGCTTTCACGTTCAGGATGCTCTGCCGCGCCTGAGCGCGGATGCCCTCGGGCAGAACGCCGTTTTCATCGGTGGGTATCTGGCCGGAGACGAATACAAGGTCTCCTGTCCTCACGCCTGCGGAATAGGGGCCGAGCGCGGGCGTCGCGCCTGTCAGCTTTTTCATAAAAATTATCTCCTTTTGATGTTTTTGACAGCGGATTGATTGCTTACATCCGAATAAGGTCAGGATAGCGCATGATCACAGTGCGGGTAAATACCGCAAGCTCGTCGGGCAGGCCGCCGTTGGACTCGCCGAGCTCCACGCTGAACACCCGCCCGGCGAAGCGCACCCGGACGGCCATGCCGCCCAGCGGGACGAAGCCCTGATTCCGGCTTTGCGAAAAGCTCTCCTCGTCGGCAAAAAGCGTCCATTTCGCCTCATGCGGCGCGCTGCTCCACGGGCAGACGTTTTCACACGCGCCGCAGCGGGAACAGAGCGCGTCCAGATGCAGTATCTGCACGCGGCCCTGCACGTCCACGGCCACGTTGGCGCGGTTGGGACATACGTCCACGCAGCTTTCGCACACCGCAGCGCATTCGAGGCAGCGCTCGGACTCGTGACAGCCCGTTCGGAAAACGCCTTTTTTGGCCCGCGCCCTGTCCGGGCTGACAGCGGCGTTCAGGGGCGCGTATTTCTCAAAGTCCGCGCCGCAGATGGCACGGACGGCCCGCGCCGCGCCCGCGACGGCCTGCGCCACGGTGGAGGGGCCCGCAGCGCCGTCGCCGGCAAGATAGACGTTTGGGATGCTGGTTCGTCCCGTTTCAGGGTCGAAAACGACGCGCCCGGCGTCATCGACCATCAGGCCGAATTCCCTGTAAAACGCCGTGTCCGGGCGCTGTCCCACGGCGGCAAGGAGCGCGTCGGCGCGCAGGTATTCGCATTCGCCGGTGGGCGTACAGGAACGGCGGCCGGAGGCGTCCGCCGCGCTGAGCTCCATGACCTCGCACCTGAGGACTTTATCCGCCCACGACACGGGGCGGAGAAGCGTGCTCAAACGGACGCCGTCGGCAAGGGCGGCGTCAAGCTCCGCCTCGTTTGCGGGCATGCTCCGCACGTCCCGGCGGTAGACGACTGTGACGTTTTTCACGCCGAAAACGCGCCTGGCAGCCCGCGCCGCGTCCATGGCGGTGTTCCCGCCGCCCACGACGACCACGCTGCGGCCAAGGCGGGTCAGGCGGGGATGCTGCTTATAAGAGGCGAGAAACTCCACGGCGTTGCGAGCCTGCCCTTCCTGCAGGGGGAGCTGGCCGGGCAGTCCCGCCCCGACGCACAGAACGACGGCGTCGAAAGCGCCCAGCTCCTCTGCGGAGCGCACCGCGCATCCGAAGCAGAAATTCACGCCGTATGCCTGCGCCAGCGCGGTGTCGCGGTCGATGGCCGCGTCGTCGATGTGGAAGGACGGGACGGCCCGGCGGACCGTGCCTCCGGCTTTCGGCATTTTTTCAAACACCGTGACAAGATAGCCCTCCCGCGCCAGAAAGTACGCCGCGGAGATACCGGCCGGCCCCGCGCCGACGACGGCGGCGCGCTTCCCGTTCCGGGCAGGTACCCGCGCAAGGGACAAAAGCGTATCCATGGCGGCTTCCGCGGCCTCCCGCTTGCAGCCGCGTATGTCCACCGCGCCCTCGTAGGATCGGCGGGTACACCTGTCCGCGCAGGGCTGGGCGCATATCGCGCCTGTAATGTTCGGGAGCGGGTTCCGCTCCGTTATGGTTTGCAGCGCTTCAAGGTACCGGCCCTCCCCGCACAGGCGCACATAGGCGGGAATGTCCTGCCCGATGGGGCAGCCGTCGCGGCAGGGGGCGGAAAAGCAGTCGATGAGAGGCGACTGTGCGCCGGAGCTTCGGGTCGGGACGGGCTTCAGGGCGCTTTTGTACCAGCGATCCCGCTTTGCCGCGGCGGCGATGGCCTCGGCGCTCCTGACGTTTACGAGGTCAAAGGCCGCGTAGTCCTGCTTCTGCAAAAGCTCCGCAAGCTGCGCCATGCGGTTATACCCGCCGGGGCGCAGAAGCTCCGACGTCATGGTGACAGGCCATATCCCCGCGCGGAAAAGCCCCTCGATATTGTGCCGATCCGCGCCGCCGGAAAAGGAGATGCGGAGCTTTCCGTCAAAGTCCCGCGCCGCGCGGGCGGCAAGCTCCGCCGCCAGAGGGAACAGCGGCCTGCCGGTTATATACGTCCCGTCTGCGGAAAGAGCCCCGGCCGCCGCGTCCGCCGGGAGGGCGTCCGCAATCTTTACGCCGAACTCCACGTTCATGTGCTTTGCAAGCGACTGGAGACGGCGGAGCATGGGGACGGCATCCTCCCACAAAAGGGCGTTTCGGAAAAGGCCGCTGTCAAGAGCCGTCCCGTCCAGTCCCGAACCGTCCAGCAGCCGGCGGCAGGTATCAAATCCCAGAAGGGCGGGACTGAATTTTATGTATGTGTGAAGGCCGCGTTCGCCGATGAGATGATTTGCCGCGCGTTCGATCTCCTCCGCCGGGCAGCCGGGCAGAAGGGAAAGCGTAACGGAGCTCGAGACCCCCGCGCTCTGCATCCCGTCGAGGAAAACGGCGACCTCCTCGGAAAGCACGCTTTTCAGGGTATAGCCGACGCCCATGCTGAACACGAACCCGTCGGACGCGCCGAGGCCGTATTTTTCGCTTATGACCTTCAGAATCCTCCACGCTTTTATATACTCATCCATGGCCTGAAACGCGGTGAGATCGCCGCCGTCCCCGTCGGCGTATACGGTCTTGAGCTCAAAAAAGCGAGCGCCGGCGGCGTAGGCCGCGATGATGTTCCGCGCAAGCCGGGTGTGCGGCCCGGCGGCGGGGCCGATGGGCGCTTCGATCCGTTCCCCGCCGAATATGGGGAGAGCCTTCTTTTTCGCTTTCCAGATATGGCTCACGCCGAATATGGCGCCGCGCTGCTCATATTCGCGGCAGACCTGCTCCAGCAGACGGTCATAGGGGATGGAAAACCTTTTTTCAGTCATGATATGAGCACCTCCGTATAACGGTTCGCGCTGCGGCGCCGGACAACCACGGCCCGCTCTTATAAGCTCTTATAAAAAGGCGCACGAACCGACGGCCAATGCCTCAGCCCGTGCAGGCAGCGCCTGGTCACAGCGTGAAGATACATGCTCCTTTTGCGGCCGCCGCACAGGGCGGGCAAAGCGGTCTGAAACGGCTGTCAGCCGCCGCCGGGCCTGCGTTTGCCAAGCAAGGCCATTGTACCATATGCCGCCGCCGGATTCAATAATTTTCGGCGCAAAGCATGGCGCGTTGTAGCATTTTGCCTGTGCCCGTGGTATAATGAGCCAATGAAACAGGCAAAAGACAATGGAAAGAGCCCGATGGACGAGAGCCTCCGCCGTCTGGGCAACATCATGGCGAGCCCCTGGCTTGCCACGGCGCATGTCCGCACGGAGCCCCGCATCGAGCGGGCGTGGCTCCGCCGCGCCGGGCTTACCCGGGCGGAGGCGGAGCGTTTTTTGGAGATGCTGTGCCGGCGGGGACTGCTCGACTGCGGCGCACGGGCCGTTGTGGAGGACGTCTGCCGCGCCCGGAAGACGACGCCGGAGAGAGCCGTCCGTATGCTGCTGGACGGCGAGGGCTGGCCGGAAGAGGAAACCGAAGATGCGGGAACATAAAAGAAAACCGTCTGCCGCCCGTCTGGGGGCGCTTTTACTGTGCGCCGCGCTGTGCCTGTGCATGACGGCCTGCGGCGGCGATGACGGGGAAATAAAGCTGAAAAGCGGCGATACCTTTACCATCGCCGTGGCGCAGCAGCCGGACTCGCTCAACCCCGTCGTATCCGAAAGCGAGCTTGCAGAGGAATTTTTTCTCCTGTGCTACGACCCCCTTTGGCGCGTGGGGGCGGACGGACAGCCCGTACCCTGTCTGGCGGAGGACTGGAGCCTTTCCAGCGACAGCCTTACCTGGACGATACGCATCCGGCAGGACGCGGTCTTTTCCGACGGGGAGCCGCTGACGGCGCGGGACGTGCTGTTCAGCTATGACCTTATGCGCCACAACCAGACGGCCTATACCGAGTATTTCGACGGCATAACGGCCATCCGCTGCCCGGACGACTATACCATCGTCATCTCCACGGAATACATAAAAAACGATATGCTCTATAACTCCACGCCCATCCTGCCGGAGCATATCTGGTCGGGCTCCGAGGCTTCCCCCGCGGAATTTGACAACGCGGAAATGGTAGGCTCCGGGCCGTTCGTATACTGCTCCGACGAGTCCGGCGAGGACGGCTGGATGTTCCGCGCCCGCGCGAAGTATTTCGGCGGCGCGGCGCAGGCGGCGGCCATATATTTCTCCTATTACGGCACCGTCACCGGCGCGGCGCGGGCGCTGGCCGCCGGAGAGGCGGACGCCAGCTTCGGCCTTACGGACGTGCAGCTTACGACGCTGGAGAGCGTGCCGGACGTCGAGCTTATCGAGACGATGCTTCCGCAGGCGGAGTGCCGCGCGCTGGCGCTCAACACCCGCTCTGAAATCTTCAGCTCCGAGGCTTTGCGTCAGGCCATGGAATACTGCGCCGATAAGGAGTGGTTCCTGTCCATGTATTCGGGCGGCGCGGGCATGACGGGCAGCTCGTTTTTGAGCCCGGGCGCCGAGGGCTATGCGGAGGTCGTCGGCCTGCGAAGCTATGACCCGGCTCAGGCTCTTGCCATATTGGGCGCCGCCGGGTATATGGACACGGACGGGGACGGCTTCCTCGAATACGGCATGGATCGGGCGGAGCTGACGCTGACGCTTTATACGAGCAGTCAGGACCCGTGGGCCTCCACCGCCGCGACCATTCTGGTGGACGATCTGGAGGCGATAGGCGTGCAGGTGGACTGGAAAAAGACCGACGAGGCCATCACCGACGTCTGCGTGGACGACGCGGGCTGGGACATGTGCATGTATAGCTGGCAGAGCGGCCAGAGCGCCGCCACGATCGCCGCCGCGTTCATGGAGGAGATAGAGAGTCTGACGGGGTGGTATGACGAGAGCTTTGAAAACGCCCTCGCGGGTCTGCAGGCCGCCCACGACGATGCCGCGGCGCTGGACTACGCCCGGCAGCTCCAGCAGATCGTATACGACGCGTGCCCCGTGATCGTGCTGTCCTACAGCGAGGACGTGCAGGCTGTCCGAAACGACGTCTGGACAGGCTATGAGAGCGTTCTGGAAACGGCGGGGAGCCTGTTTTCAAACGGGAGCTACG
>CAZEXC010000104.1:0-5403 GCA_964516625.1 uncultured Oscillospiraceae bacterium
TGCGGCCGGGATGGGCGCTGTTTTTTGCGCTATGCCTTTACTCCACGCGGATGATGTAATCGTCCTTCCGAGGGGCGGGTGCGGGCGTTTCGGCCGCGTGTCCCAGAATGCAGTTGCCGACGCCGGCATAGCCCTCCGGCACGCCCCACTTTTTCATAAGCGCTTTGCCCTCCGCGCTTTCAAAGACCTCCTTGGCGCGGTCGATCCAGCAGGAGCCCAGACCGATGGCATGGGCGGCGTTGAGCATATTGCCCATGATGAGGCTGCCGTCCTTCACGCCCTGAGGCCAGGATGCGTCGCCAAAAACGACGCAGACCACGGGCGCGCCGTAAAACGGGTCCATATCCTGCCCCATGACGGCGGCGTTGAGACGGGAAAGCTCGTCCCGTTCGGCCTTGTTCGTGACAGCCACGATGCAGGCCCGCTGGGAGCCCATGGCGGTCGGCGCGTAGACGCCCGCCTCCAGCACCGTGTCAAGCTCCTCGCGTGTCACCGGCTCCGCCGTATAGCTGCGCACGGCCCGCCGGGTCTTCAGATCTTCCAATGTTGTTTTCATAACCGGTTCCTCCTTGTTTGTTATGTGATAAATGTATAAAATGCTCACAGCTCCAGCCAGAAGCGGTACAGGGGCATGAGCTGGGAAAACTCATCCGCGAGGGTATCCGCAAGCTCCGGGCCCGGCGGGTCCGGGTCGAACCAGACGGTCTTTTCCACGCCGAGCTGGCGGGCGTTGTACCAGTCATACAGGAGCTTTCCCGGGTCTCCCTTGGGGCGCTTGTAAAGCTCGCCGTATTGCTCGTAGCCCTCTATTTTGTTGACCTTGCGAACGATGCGGGCAAGCCGTGCGGGATCGGCGTCGATGACGGCGCGCCAGCGCGCCAGCGTCTCGCCGCCGGCCGACCACAGCCCCAGGCCGCAGGTATAGCATCGGGCCTCGATGCCGAACCAGAACTGGGGCTCCGGGTCGTACAGTCTTGCCGTCCGTCCCAGAGAAAACCACAGATGATCGTTAAAGGGCCCGCGTCCGCGGAGCCGTCTGGCGTCCCGGTAGATGCGGGAGATGTGGACGGTCATGGGCTCTCTGGGAAAGCGCCGCCCCAGCTCGTCCAGAAGCTGGTAGGCCAGCGCCTGCACAGGCTCGTGAAGACAGCGCTCATACTCTGCCCGGTGAGCCTCGAACCACGGCTTTTCATTGTTCAGGGCCAGCCCCCACAGAAAATCGGGAAGCTCCTTCGGAAAGCCCTCGAAAACAGGAACCTCACGCTTTATCGGCTGCATCGCTTCTCCTTTTCGCTTCCGTCACTGGCCGTAAAAGCCAAAGCGCGTCCGGGCGGCGCGCATCTCCTCCGGCGTCAGGAGCACGGGCGGCCGCCCCGCCGCAAGGCAGCGCAGATAGACGTCGGCGCAGAACTCGAGCTGCAAGGCGAGCTGGAACGCTCCGTCCATGTCCTTCCCCAGACACACAAGGCCGTGGTTGGCCAGCATCACCGCATCGCATCCGTCCGCCGCCTCCACCGCCGCAAGGCCAAGCGCCTCGCCGCCGAAGTCCCGGTAGGGCGCGCAGGGTATCTCGTCCCGGCCGGACAGCGCGACGAGATAGCTTACCGCCGGCAGAGGCTCCCGCCAGCAGGACAGGGCCGTGATGGCCGGGGAATGGGTGTGTACGACGGCACAGCGGTCAGGCCGGGCGGCGTAAAACAGCCTGTGCATAGGCGCTTCCGACGAGGGCTTTCTTCCGCCCTCGAAAAGGCTCCCGTCCGGGCGCAGAAGAACCACGTCCTCCGGCGCTATCTCGTTATAGTCCATGCCGCTGGGGCTGATGGCTATGAGCCCCGTCTCGCGGTCAAAAACGCTGAGGTTCCCGCCCGTGCCCGTGGTGAGCCCGGATGAGACGAGCTTCCGGCCATACGCCGCGACAAGCTCCCGCGCTTCTTCCATCATCATGCCGCCCCCTCGAAAAACCGGCGGGGGTTGCCCTCCAGTATCTCCCGGATATCGTTATCCGTAAGCCCGCCGGCAAGGAGCATTGGCACAGCCTGCGTGTGGATCACGGTAAAGTCCGTGGTCTGGGTTCTGCTTTTCTCCCAACTGTCCCAGAACGCCAGATATACCGCCGCGTCGTGGCTCAGGAGGATGCGGTCACGGTATCCCAGCCCGCACAGCCAGAGGATATTGTCCGTCAGAGACTGCACCGTATTGTCCCTGCCGCAGTAGCCAAAGCGGTCGAACCCCAGATAACAGCCTGTCTCCGCCGCCTGCTTCAGGTAGGCGCGGTCGTTGGTGTCCCCGGTGTGTCCCAAAATGATCCGATGGGCGGGCAGATACCGGCTCAGGATCTCAAAGGCGGGAAGCCCCATGCCTGCGGCGCTGGCCGTGTGACAGAAAACAGGAAGATCCCGGCTCCGGGCCACCCGGCCCGTCACCCGCAGCAGCTTTTCCATAAGAGGCGTCACCCCGGCCCGCTCCACGGCGCACTTCATGATGCCGCATTGGGCCGCGTCCTCGTACACAAGGGAAAATATTTCCTCCTCGTCCCGCTCCTGAAGCCAGGCCTCCTCCTGAAAATAGAATCCGGCGGAGGCGATGATGTTCATGCCCGTGGCCTGCGCCACGTCCCGGATAAGGGGAAGATCCCGGCCAAGGTTCACCGCCGTGCCGTCCACAATGGTCCTGACGCCGAGCGCCTGTATGGGCGCAAAAGCCCGCTTCGCCATTTCTATGAGCGTGCCGCGGTCAAAAAAGCGGCTGCCGAAATTCATGCGCATGGACCAGTCCGCGCACGTCACATGCTCATGTATGAGCGTCTGCCCAAGCTCAGCCGTGTCGATCGGGCCGAGGATAGACTGTATCTTCATCGTTATCCGCTCCTTCCGTTCCGTATTACCAAATTTGCAGTCTGCGCGCCTGCTCGCGGAGCTCGGCGCGGAAGTCCGGGTGCGCCACGGCGATGAGCTCCTCCACCCGCTGGCGGACGGATTTCCCGCGCAGACGGGCGACGCCGTATTCCGTCACAACGATGTCCACGATGTTGCGCGGGATGGACACGACGTTCCCGCTCGTGAGCTGCGGCACGATGCGGGATATCGTCCCGTTTTTGGCGGTGGACTGAAGGGCGATGATGCCCCGGCCGTTTTTTGCGTGGAACGCGCCGTAGGCAAAATCCCAGGCTCCGCCGGTGCCGGAGTACTGCTTTCCCGCCAGCGTTTCGGAGCATATCTGCCCGGTCAGGTCGATCTCCAGAGCGGTGTTGACGGAAACCATGTTGTCGTTTTTGGCTATGTTGAACGGATCGTTTACATAATGTACCGGCAGAAGCTCCACCATGGGGTTGCCGTTTATGTAGTCGTACAGCTCCCGGGAGCCCCATGTAAACGCCGCGATGGTTCGGTTCTTATAGAACATCTTCCGGCTGTTGTTCACCGCGCCGCACTCCATGAGCTTGCCCATGGCGGAGCCCAGCATCTCCGTGTATATGCCCAGATCGTGACGGCCCATGAGCCGCTCGGCCACCGCGTCGGGCATGCCGCCGATGCCAAGCTGGATGGTGTCTCCGTCGTGGATGAGGCTGGCGGCGTAGTCGGCGATGGCCTCCTGCACCGGCGTGCGGGGATAGACGGGGGAATTGGAAACGGCCCGTTCGCCGTCCACGAAGAAGTCCACCTTGTCCACGGGGATGCGCGTGGTGCCCGAGGTATAGGGCAGACGGGGGTTGATTTCCAGCACCACCGTTTCGCAGGTGTCGAATAGCTCCAGCTCCATCTGCTGGCTGGTGGACATGCACACATAGCCGTATTTGTCCATGGGCGTGACCGCTCCCACAAAGAAGTTGGGGCGCTTCGTCTCGTACATGGCCTGAAAGCACATGTGGAGGTTGTTCGGCACAAAGCTCACCCGCCCTGTGGAGTGCAGCTTTCGGAGGCTGGGGCCGTAGAAGATGGACAGAATGGAGATGACGTCCTCCAGCCCGTCCATGGTCAGGAAGGGATACTCCTCCTGAGGGTTTGCCAGCCATATGGTCACGTCCCGAACGCCCCGGTCGGCGATTTCGTGCAGCCGGCGGAGAAATTCCACAGGCTCGTTGCCGTAAGCAGCCACGGCGATCACGTCGCCGGTCTTTATCTTGGACAGCACCTCGTCCATGGAGATGAATTTATCGCGGTAGCTCTGTTCCTTGTCCATGCTTTTCCTCACCTTTACCTGTTTTACCAATCTATTATAACATAAATTCTCCGGGATGGACAGTATCGCGTTCCCCGTTCTTGACAAATATCCCATATTTACCTATAATCTTTATATGTTGACTGTATGGAGGCCGCTATGCCATGAAATATCATTACAGTCAGAAGATCCTGCGCGCCCTTCGATCCGCCGTCTGCCGCCGCGCCGTCGGCGAGGGCGGGAGAGGACGCTCTGATGAGGAGGCCGTCTGATGCCTATCAAAATACCGAACCGTCTGCCCGCTACCGCGACGCTGGCGAAGGAAAATATTTTCGTTATGACGGAGACCCGCGCCGTTTCTCAGGATATCCGTCCGCTTCAGATACTGCTTTTGAACCTCATGCCGACAAAGGTGGAGACGGAAACGCAGCTTGCCCGGGTGCTGGGGAACACCCCCTTGCAGATAGAGCTCGAGCTTATCGCTCCGAGCGGTCATGTGCCGAAAAACACGCCCTCGGAGCATATGCTGGCCTTCTACCGTTCCTTCGACGAGGTGAAGGATCACACGTTCGACGGTCTTATCATCACCGGCGCGCCGGTGGAGCTTCTCCCGTTCGAGGAGGTGGATTACTGGCCGGAGCTGTGCCGGATCATGGAGTGGTCGAAAAGCCACGTCCATTCCACGCTCCATATCTGCTGGGGCGCGCAGGCGGGGCTGTATTACCATTACGGCATCCCCAAGATAGCCCTCAAGGATAAGCTCTTCGGCGTTTTCCAGCATACGGTGGAGGATCCGAACTATATGCTTTTCCGCGGCTTTGACGATAAATTCTGGGTCCCGCACTCCCGCAATACCACCGTCCGACGGGAGGATATCGAGTCCGTCCCGGAGCTGAAAATACTGGCCGCCTCCCCCGAGGCGGGCGTATATGCCATCAAGACCGACGGCGGGCGGCAGGTGTACCTCATGGGCCATGCGGAATACGACCGGGACACGCTGAAAAATGAGTATCTGCGGGACGCTGCCGCCGGTGAGAATATCCGTATGCCGAAAAATTACTTCCCGGACGACGACCCGACCCGGGAACCGGTCGTGCGCTGGCGCTCCTGCGCCCATCTGCTGTACGGCAACTGGCTCAATTACTGCGTGTACCAAACCGTGCCGTATGATATCCGCGACATAACAAAAGGCCTCCGCACGGAGGAGGTATAGACCGAGAAGGAACAAAAGCGACCTTTTTGTGC
>CAZEXC010000105.1:0-5385 GCA_964516625.1 uncultured Oscillospiraceae bacterium
GACTGAGTGTTAATTTTCCCCATAATATGGGAAGAAGCGTCGGAAGCCGACGCTTTCTTCACCGCGAAATCGGAGAAGCTGGATGTGGTATAGGTTACGGAGCTTTCGTCCTCCTCGCCCGCGAGGGTCTCGATGACGCCGTCCTCCGCGAAGTGGGTAATCATGCCGCCGACGCTCTCTCCGCTGAGGCTCTGAATCACGACCTTCACGTCGGTCTCCGGCTCGAGCTTGACGCCGTCCGCGTCATAGAAGCCGATGTCCATGAGCCACGCAAGCTCGTAATCGACCTCCTCGGAGCGTTTTCGGAACTGGTCGGAGTCCGTGTCGTACTCAAAGGCGGAGAGAACCGCGTCCTCCGGGAGGTTCGCGTCGTCGTTATAGTAGACGGTTATCTCGAAATTCTCCGTCTGCGCCGCGGCGGTGTTGTCATAGAGGACGACATTCGCCAGAGGGACGGCCTCGTCCTCGAAGGTGACGAGGGAGGCGAGATAGCTGTCATAGGCCGCCGCGACGGAGCCGTAGCCGAGGATGTCGCCGCCGTCGGCGTCATATTCCCGGCGGGCCACGCTGTCGGAGGTGTTGCCCTCGATGGTGCGGACGACGGTCAGCGCGCCGCTTTCGTCATAATCGACGGATTCCACGACGCCCACATGCTGGGCGGTCTCGCCGTCGTGGTTCTGGTCAAAGAACACGATGTCGCCGATCTGAGGCTCATAGTCCGACGCGGAAATGTACAGTCCCTTTTCGGAAAGGGCGTCGATCCACGCGCCGGTGGCGGCGGCGTAAGGTACGTCGGCCTCGTCGATGCCCGCGTAATGCAGGCAGAAGGAGGCGAACATGCAGCACCAGTCGCCGTAGGGCAGGCCGTACCACGCGCCGTAGCGGGTGTAGCCCTTTTCCTCGCTGCCGTCCATGAGGAAGTTGGCGCTGCTCTCCGCATAACCGAGCTGGCTCTTGGCCACAGCCGCGACCGCCTCGCCCCAGTTATCGGGCAGGTCGGCGGGGATGGTGGCCTCCCAGACGGAGGCGGATTCCAAATCCGCGCCGGTGTCGCAGAAGCAGTTCACGTCGTGAACGTGTTCTTCCTTTCCGCAGACGCAGACGGACTGCCAGCAGCTATCGTCGTGGACGTGGGTCGCGCCCTCCTCCATGGTGCAGACGAGGGTCGTTTCCGTCTCGTAGCACTCGTCGGAATGGGTGTGCGTGTTTTTGTCACAGACAAGGACGCCGACGGTGGTATAGCACGCATCGGTGTGGGTGTGTTCCTCCAGACCGCAAACCAGCTCGCCGCTCTCCGGGTCATAGCAGCCCTCGGAATGGGTGTGCTCGTCAGCGGAACAGTCGAGGTACGTCTCGTAAACGTAGCACCCGTCGTCGTGAACGTGTTCTTCCTCGGTGCAGAGCAGCGTCTTCACTGTCTCATAGCACCCGTCGGAATGGACGTGGCCCGTCTCCGTCTCCTCCTGGCCGCACACGAGCTGGAGCTCATAGCACTCGTCCGTGTGGACGTGCTCCTCCTGCCCGCAGACGGCCTCGTCCGTCATGGCGACGCCGGGGGTGCGGAGCTGCCAGAACACCAGCAGACCCACCAGCACCGACAGCACGGTCGCAACGGCGGCGGCGAGGACGGCGCGGCGGCGCCGGATCTCGTATTGCTTCAAAACTCTCTGCATAACACTCACCCTTTGCTGTCAAAGTAGGTTTTTCAATGGCTGATTTTCCTCTTATGGCTAAAGCTTACCATATGAAGCGTCAAAGATAGAATCAATAAATCGTAAAAAAGCGGTAATTCCGAAAATTTTTGTTGACTTATTCCCGCGCCGGTCAGTGTACGACGGACATGGCCTTCAGCGGCCAGACGCGGAGGAACACGCGGCCCACGACCTGACTTGCCTGAACGCAGCCGATGGTGGAGCTGCGGCTGTCGATGGAAACGTCCCGGTGGTCGCCGAGGACGAAGTAGCGGTTCTCGGGTACCTGATAGGGAAACTCCATGTCGCACGTGCCAAGGGATTTTTCGGAGATGTACGGTTCGTCAAGGAGCGTGCCGTTGACGTAGACGCTGCCGCCCTCGTCGATGCTCACATAGTCGCCGGGCCCGGCGATCACTCTTTTTATTAATAAGGTATTCTGCCAGTAAAAGCCGATGAGGTCGCCGGTGTCGAATTTGGAGGTTTTTACGAGAAGAACGAGCTGCCCGTCCTCCAGCGTGGGGGTCATGCTCTCGCCCGTGACCTGAAGCACGGGGAACACCAGCGTCGCGATGAGCGCCGCGATGGCCGCCACGACGACCAGCGCGTAGATGGTGCTCATAAGGGTGCGGCCAAAAAGCTTCCGCTTCTTCAGGCGCTGGCGCTCGGTCTCTATCTCCTCCGTGGTGGGGAGGGGGCGGATCTCGTCCCGGCCGGGCTGAGGCTCGGCCTGTTTCCGGCGCTTAGCTTTCATGGTCTTCACCGGCCCGCGGCCCTTCGTCCTCCCCGGCGTCCCCGACGCCGTCCAGATCCAGCATGAGCTGCTCCGTCCCGTCCCGGGAGAGCGCCGCGCCGCCCGAGGCAAGCGCCTTGACGGAATCCACATAAAGATCCGCCGCCGTCTGCGCCGCTTCCAGAAGATGGCTCACCTCCACCGCCGCCTGAGCGATGGAACCGGCGTTTTCCAGCCGGACGCGGCGATCCTGAAGCTCTTCCTCCAGCCGGTCGTTTTCCTTTTCAAGCTGTTCAAGCTGCCGCTGCAGCTCGTAGATCACCTCTACCAGCTCCGCGCGGGACATTCTTTTCAGTTCTCTGTCTTGTGATTTGGGCATATCACGCCGCCTTTTCCGCCCGCGCCGGCGTTTTTGCTGTCGCAGATATATTATAATAGGTATATGGTGCGCGCGTCATTTCTCGTCGTACCAGCTAGGCTCCTTCTCGTGGCTGTCGTCCACCGTGTCGATGGCGTTTTCCACGAGCTTCACGAGCTCCCAGATGGAGCGGAAGTTCAGCGTTCTGTCCTCCTCCAGCCATGTGACGCGCCCCTGCCAACTGCTGTTCTCGCGGTGCTGCACGCGGATGATAAAGGTTCCCAAATCGCCCCGGTGGCCGGAAAGCTCCTGATCGGTCACTGTCTTTTCCATTTGTGTGTTTCCCCCCCGATTTGGATCGGTCTGCCTGTTTGAGAACATCCTGTCGCTGTTTGCCGGACGCGGGAAATGCAGGCTGTCAAACAGCTTTTCCATAATGGAAAGCGCCTGTCCCAGATCCGTGAACGGGATGGATTCCCGCTGATAGAAGTGGTACAGGCTGCCGCAGACCCTGTCTTTTTGGATGGAGTTGATACACATAACCACGCCGTTCGGCGTCCCTATGTACTGCTGGCTGCCCATATTCCTCACCTCGTATCACAGCCAGCTTACCATAATCACAATCAATAGAACCGTCAAAAAACGGAAAAAATGCGTCTATACGCTTAGAACCGTCCTTACCCGAAAGCCCACGCCCGTGCGCTGCCGCCCGACCACGAAGTTGGCGGTGATGCGCTTCTGGATTATCTCGCAGTTTTCCAGCGTGGTGTTGGTCAGCAGAACCAGAAACTGGTTTTTGCTGTACCGGCTAATCACGTCGCCCACGCGGACAGATACGCGGATGGCCTCCGCCAAACGCTCGGTCAGACCGGCGAGGGTCGCGCCCTCCTTCATGGGGTTGCCCTTGCTGTCAAGGATGGTGCAAAGCATCAGGTGGGCGCTGGTCCCGCTCCGATCCATGGCGCGGCGGGTCATCTGGTATATGCCCTGAAACACCGGCCATGTGCATATGTAGCCCCCGGCGACGCGCCCGTCGCTTTCGAGAAGCCCGGATTCTATGTCGTCAAGCATGGCGCAGCTATGCTCCATGCGGGAGGAAATTTTTTCCAGCGAATCGAGACAGCGCTTCGAGGGGCGTATCCCCTGCTCGCGGAAATAAAGCTCCACCGTGTCGGAATACAGGCGCTCGGCCTCCGCATGGCGGCCCGTTTCCACCAGCGCCTCCATCGTGAGCGCCTCCCAGTCGGCAAAGGGCGCTACCTTTGCCGCGTGGACGCCCAGCTTTTCCAGAGAGAACCAGTCCTCTTTCCCCCGCAGGAGCGCCGCCGCCTTTTCCACGCAGTCGTAAAACATCACGCGATACCGGCGGGATTCCCGCGCGACCCACAAAACGCCGGCGTTCACGGACAAAAACTCCCCGCCGTAGCAGAAGCACGCCTCGACATACGCCTCCAGCGCCCCCGCCGCGTCACCGTCGGCGGCGCACCGCTCCGCAGCGGCGTACAGCGCCTCAAACCGGGACGCATCCTCGTCCACGGGGATCTCCTTCGTCCAGAAAAAGAGGCCGCCCTCCATGACGATGCAGTTTACGTCCGGCAGCCCCATGGCCGCCAGCTTTTTCTTCGCGTTGTAGATTACGCTCTGGAGGGAGTGGTGCGGGTCCTCCAGCTCCCGGTCGTAAAACAGCGCCTCTTCCAGAAAGGCGCGGCTGACGCCCTCGTTCCTGTAGTGGAGCAGTATCTGCATCAGGGTGGCAAACTGGGTCCCGCCGAATTTCTTCGGGCGCTTTCCCCCGCCGTCACCGTATGTCAGGTCAAAGCCGCCGAACATCTTGACCTTCAGCACCGGTTTACCGGCTGTCACACCGCCCGCAGCCGCCTGTTCGCGCATGGCACGCATCCACTTCCTTCCCGCCGCGATCCCGATATTGCCCGCCCGGAAAAGAGACGGGCCGACCGGGGTGCGCCGATTTCCTATATGGTTTCCAGTATGATTTTTCCCATGTGACCGGGCGCTGCCGCCCGGTCCGTATTGTTTTTTTTATAATATACTCCGATTTCCCTTTTCTGTAAAGGGATAGGCAAAAAACGATTTGTTTTGGGACGGCGATTTGCCCGGCCTCGATCCGGCGCCGCCGCACGGGCGATCCCGCTATACCTGTGATTATACGCGCTTTTTTCCCGCATGTCATTAACAAATGTTAACAAAATGGGATTTTTCCCAAATTTTTTTCGTCCGGCGGGGCCGCACGCGGAAAATCCCCCTGTGCCGGGGCACAGGGGGCGGGCGGCGGCCTCATGTTTTTTTACGCGTCCTCAGCCGCGCACATCATGCCGGTGTGGTCTATCGTGTAATCGCCGGTAAGCAGCATTTCCGACACGGGGACGATCTCGTAGCCCTCGGCCAGCAGGTATTCGATGATATCCGCCAGCGCCTCCGGCGTGTGCTCCGCCGCGTTGTGGAACAGCACGATGCTCCCCGGCGTCACGTTCTGCGTCACGCGGTCATATATCTCCCCGGCGTCGATCCCCTTCCAGTCGAGGGAATCGCCGTTCCATATGTATGAAACACCAGTCATATCAAGGGCTTGCGGGTTTAGACAG
>CAZEXC010000106.1:0-2698 GCA_964516625.1 uncultured Oscillospiraceae bacterium
TTTTTTTGCGTATCCGGATTCAAGGCGGCGTCTTAAGAAAAAAATAAGGAAATATTAACATCTTACATATCGCTTTCGTCCGGGGCGTATGGTAAGATAAAATAAGCAGGACAAGCAAAAAAATTTTTCTGTGGAGGCCTTGCAATGAAACGCATTATTTTGGTTTTTCTTCTGGGCGCGGCGGCGCTGGGGCTGCTGGCCGGGTGCGGCACGGGGAACGGGGAGACCGCGTCGGTTCAGTCCGTGTCCATGATAACGGGCGCCGGCTCGCTGGGCGTGATGAACAGCTATGCCGGAAAGGTGGTCTCCGGCGAAACGGCGGAGCTGAAAAAGGACGAAAACAAGACCGTTCAGGAGGTCTTTGTGGAGGAGGGGGACATGGTCTCCGCCGGGGACCCGCTGTTTTCCTACGACATGGAGGCCATGGAGCTGTCCCTCGAAAAGCTCTATCTCGAGCAGGAGAGCTACGAAAACACCATCTCCGCCTCAAACAGCCAGATAAGCGAGCTGCAAAGCCAGAAATCCGGCGCGTCCTCCAGCCAGCAGCTCAGCTACACGCTGCAAATAAATTCTCTGGAGGCGGATATCCGGGAGGCTGAGTACAACAAGGCTCTGAAGGCCAAGGAGATCGAGGCCATGGAGGCGGATATGGACAACACCGTGATCTCCTCCCCCATCTCCGGCCGGGTCATGACCGTCAGCGACGAGGACACGACGGAGAGCTACACCGCCGACGGCGAGAGCGTCTCCGACGCCTTTATCACCGTCATGGACGTCAGCTCCTACCGGGTGGAGGGCCAGATAAGCGAGCTGAACGCGGGCGCGCTGACGGAGGGCATGCCCGTCGTCATCCGCTCCCGCATAGACAGTGAGCAGACCTGGACAGGGACGCTGACCGCCATCGACTGGGACAACCCGACAAGCAGCCGCGGCGAAAACGATTACTATTCTTACACCGGCGACATGACCACCACGACGAAATACCCCTTCTATGTGGAGCTTGACAGCACAGACGGCCTGCTTCTGGGCCAGCACATCTACATCGAGCCGGTCGTCAATGGGGATGACGAGAGCCTTATGCTCCCGGCCTATTACATAAACGACGCGGACAGCGATCCCTGGGTCTGGGCCGCCAACGGTCGGGACAGGCTGGAAAAGCGCAGCCTCACGCTGGGCGAGTACGACGGGGACATGGACGAGTACGAGATCCTCTCCGGCCTTGACTACGACGACTACATCGCATTCCCCGAGGAGAGCCTGTCCGCCGGTATGTCCGTGACGTACTACGACGAGGAGAGCTTCGGCGGCGAGGATGATTACGATGACGGCGGCTACAGCGACGCGGCGATCGCCGTGCCGCTGGGATAAGGAGGACGTCATGCTTCTTGAGATGAAGGATATCTGCAAGGATTATCCCCAGGGCAAGGATGTGGTGCATGTGCTGAAGCACATCGACCTCGCCATCGACGACGGGGACTACCTTGCCATCATGGGTCCCTCCGGCTCGGGGAAGACGACGCTTATGAATCTCATCGGATGTCTCGACGTGCCCACCAGCGGGGCGTACCGCCTCAACGGGGAGGACATCTCTCAGGCGACGGACGACCACTTGGCCGACATCCGCAACCAGACGCTGGGCTTCGTGTTCCAGAGCTTCAACCTGCTGCCGAAGCTGACGGCTCGGGACAATGTGGCCCTGCCCCTGCTCTATGCCGGGGTCAGCAAAAGGACCCGCAGCCAAAAGGCCTCC
Source organism: uncultured Oscillospiraceae bacterium (assembly GCA_964516625.1). Lineage (GTDB taxonomy): Bacteria > Bacillota > Clostridia > Oscillospirales > Oscillospiraceae > CAJOIG01. The sequence continues at coordinate 1,751 of CAZEXC010000106.1, forward strand.
GCCGCCCTGGAAATGGTAGGCCTTGGCGACCGTATGGACTTTTATCCCACCCAGCTTTCCGGCGGGCAGCAGCAGCGGGTGGCCATCGCCCGGGCCATGATAAACCGGCCCCGCCTGCTTCTGGCCGACGAGCCCACGGGCGCGCTGGACACCGCCTCCGGCGAGCAGGTCATGGATCTGTTCGACAAGCTGAACGCCGACGGCGCCACCATCGTGCTCATCACCCACGAACCGGCGGTCGGCGCGAGAGCCAAAACCCTGCGGCGTATTCTGGACGGCGAGCTTCTGCCGGAGAAAGGAGGCGCGGAGAATGCGTAAAAACAGGAAAAAGCTGATCATCGCCCTGTCCTGCGCGGCGGGGGCCGTGCTCCTGTGCGGCGGGGGCATACTGCTGGCCCGGCACAGCGGCGGCGCCGTGAACGTGTATCCCGCCAGCAACCTGACAGAGACCGCCGGGTGGTACTCCCAGACGGAATCGGACGGCAGCGTGACCGCAGACAAGATACAGTCAGTGTACGTCACCGAGACTCAGCAGGTGACGGACGTATATGTGGAGGAGGGCCAGACCGTCAGCGTCGGCGATCCCATCCTCGCCTTTGACACCACCCTCAGCGAGGTGGAGCTCCAGCGCCAGCAGATCAAGGTGGAGCAGCTCAAGCTGGACATCGAGGACGCGCAGGCGGAGCTGAAGGAGATCGGCGCCTATCGGACAGGCTCTCCGGCGACATACTCCTATTCCGGCAGCAACGTCAGCTCCGTCGGTTCCGGCACGGCGGTAGCCGTACCCTACGAGCGCACGGACGGCGGTCTCGGCACCGCCGACGATCCCCTTATCTACCTGTGGGACGACAGCTGCACCTTTGACCAGTCCTTCCTCATTCAGGCCGCAGCGCTGGCTCTGAAAAACCGGGAGGCTCAGAAGACGGAGGAGCCCGAGCCGACGGAGGA
>CAZEXC010000106.1:2798-5362 GCA_964516625.1 uncultured Oscillospiraceae bacterium
AGGAACCTGTCGAACCGACGCAGGAACCTGTCGAACCGACAGAGGAACCTGTCGAACCGACGGAGGAACCTGTCGAACCGACGCAGGAACCCGCCGATGAGACGCCGGAGCCCTCGTCAACGGAGGGATCCGCCGCCGCAGACGAGCCCTCGGCGGTGAAATACGCCGCCGCGACGAGGCTTTCCATCCTCAGCGGGATCACGCGGGCGGCGGAGCAGCCGGACGGGGACGTCTACGACGACCCCTATGTGTATGTTGTCTTTGAGGTGCGGGACGCGAACACCCTTCAGGGCGACATCCTCCGCGTGTGGGAGACGGCCATCCTCCTGTCCGACGACGGCTGGTCGCTCCGATTCGTCGAGCCGAGCTACGACGCCGGGGACAGCGGCGCAGACTATGACGATTACAGCGACTATTACATGGACACAGCGGTCTACTACACCGCCGCCGAGATCTCCCAGATGAAAGCCGACTGCACCCAGAAAATAAACGATCTGGAGCTGCAGCTCAAGCTGGCGGAGCTGGAGCTGGCGCAGCTTGAGTATGAGCTTACGAACGGCGTGGTGTACAGCACCATCGACGGCGTGGTGAAGACCGTCCGCGACGTGGACGAGGCCCGGGCGGAAAATAAAGCCGTGGTGCTCGTCTCCGGCGGCGGCGGATATTATATAAAATCCATTTTGGGCGAGTTCGATCTGGGGCTTATGAGCGTCGGCGACACGGTCACGGTCCAAAGCTGGCAGTACGACGTAGCGGTGGAGGGCACCATCGTGGATATATCCGAGTACCCCACGGAGTACACCTACTATTACTACAGTCAGGGAAACACGAACATCTCCTACTATCCTTTCACCGTCATGGTGGACGAGGACGCCGACCTTCGGGAGGGCGATTATGTGGAAATGTACTACCAGCCCGGCATCGGCGGCATGGACACGGACGCCATCTACCTTGACCCGGCTTTTGTCCGCACGGAAAACGGCCGGAGCTATATCTACGCGGTGGGCGAGGACGGCACGCTCGAGCAGCGCTTCGTCACCACCGGCCAGACGCTCTGGGGCTATTACATCGAAATAAAGGACGGCCTGACCCTGGACGATTCCATCGCCTTCCCCTACGGGCGCAGCGTCAAGGACGGCGCAAAGGTCAACTACGCGGATATAGACGAGCTGTACTCGTCCATGTACTACTAAAGGAGGCGGTCATATGTTGGAAAATCTGTCTCTGGCGTTTCAGGGCATATGGGCCCACAAGCTGCGCTCGTTTCTGACCATGCTGGGCATCATCATCGGCATAGCCTCTATCATCACCATCGTGTCCACCATCAAGGGCACGAACGAGCAGATCAAGGAAAACCTCATCGGCTCCGGGACGAACGCCGTGGTCGTCCAACTGAATCAGGACGGCTACAGCTATATGATCGAATATAACGGCGTGCCGGAGGGCGTGATCCCCGTGACGGAGGATACCCGTCAGGAGCTTCTGGCGCTGGATCATGTGGAGACGGTGAGCCTTTACAGGACCTGCCAGTCCTATGACTACAGCCGGGTATTTTACCAGAACACCCAGTTTACCGGCCAGCTCTACGGCGTGGACGCGTATTACTTCGACGCCACAGGGTATCGGCTCAGCTATGGCCGGGACTTTGTGGAGGAGGATTTTTCCGGGTTCCGCAAGGTGGCCATTCTGGACGAGAAGGCCTGCTCGGCTCTGTTCGGCAGCGAAAACCCCCTCGGCCAGACGCTGGAGATACGGGGCGAGCCGTTTACCGTCATCGGCGTGGCAGCCGAGGACAAGACCTCCGAGCCGAACATCGAAAGCTTCAGCGACTATTCCCTCTACGCGGACACCTCCGGCGGCTCCGTTTTCGTGCCGCTGGCGGACTGGCCCATCCTCTTCCAGTTTGACGAGCCGGAGACCGTGGTGCTCCGGGCCTCCAGCACCGACGATATGACAAAGGTCGGCCAGCAGGCGGCGGACATACTCACCGAGGCGCAGCTTGCCGGGGCCGACAGCGATTTCACCTATGAGAGCAACGACATCATGGAGCAGGCGGAGGATATACAGGAGCTGTCAAACGCCACGAACCGCCAGCTCATCTGGATCGCCGGCATATCCCTGCTCGTGGGCGGCATCGGCGTTATGAACATCATGCTCGTCACGGTCACGGAGCGCACCCGGGAGATTGGCCTGAAAAAGGCCATCGGCGCGCGCAGACGCCGGATCCTGTGGCAGTTTCTCACGGAGGCCGGCGCGCTCACCAGCGTCGGCGGCATCGTCGGCGTCGCGGTCGGCGTGGTGCTCAGTAAGCTCATATCCGCCTTCATGAGCACGCCTACGGCGGTGAGCGTCCCGGCCATCCTCATCGCGGTGGTGTTTTCCATGTTCATCGGCATATTCTTCGGCATGATCCCCGCCGTGAAGGCCGCGAACCTCAACCCCATAGAAGCGCTGCGGCGGGAATGAGCCGCAGAAAAACGCGGGAGCAGAACAGATGAACAGCGCCTCATTTTCTGGCCGGTATGATACGCTAAGGCATCGCCGTGCAGTAAATGAGGCGCAAG
>CAZEXC010000107.1:0-5213 GCA_964516625.1 uncultured Oscillospiraceae bacterium
CCGTATCAGTATTCCAGCGTTCCCTCGAACACCAGGACGGCGTTGCCGGTAAGGGTCACGGCCTGGTCGGTATAGTTCACGATGAGGTCGCCGCCGGGAAGCTTTACGGTGATGTCCGCGCCCTTGTCGCAAAAGCCGTTTTCCACGGCGGCGATAGCCGCGGCGCAGGCGCCCGTGCCGCAGGCGAGAGTCTCGCCGTTCCCGCGCTCCCAGACGCGCATACGGAGCGTGGTCTTGTTCACCACGCGGACAAATTCGGTGTTGATCCGATCCGGGAAAAACGGCGCGTATTCAAAGCACGGGCCGAGGGTATGCAGATCCAGCTCGTCTATGCGGTCAAGGAACACGACGCAGTGGGGGTTCCCGATGGAAACGCAGGTCGCGCGGTATGTCCGGCCCGCCACGGTGATGGGGTAGTCAATGAGCGTATCGGCGGGAAGCGTCGTGGGAAGCGACGCGGCGGCGAGGTCGGCCTTCCCCATCGTGACGGTGACGGAGCTTACGCGGCCGTCACGGATAAACAGGCGCATATCCTTTATGCCGCTGGCCGTCTCCACCGTGAGGCGGTCTTTTTTCACGATGCCGTTGTCGTAAAGGTATTTGGCGACGCAGCGGAGGTTGTTGCCCGCGAGACGTCCCTCGCTGCCGTCGCGGTTGAACGAGCGCATTTTCGCGTCGGCCACGTCGGATCTCTCGATGAGGACGATACCGTTTGCGCCGACGCCGTAATGGTCGGCGCACAGCATGACGCACAGGGACTCGGGGCTCGTGACCTCGCCGGAGGAGTTGTCGATGAAGATATAGTCGTTGCCGGAGCCCTGCATCTTGGAAAAACGCAGGGTCTGGCGCTTTGTGCGCATGTGGTTTATGTCCACGAGCTCCGTGTTATACGGGCAGAAGCGGCTCGAGATAATATCGGCCAGAGCGCCGGCGGTATCCAGCGTCGTAAGGCACGGGATGCCAAGCTGCATCGCCCGGCGGTGGAGCATGGTGTAGTCGCCCATCGTGGCGTCCGACACGGCCCCGGAGTAGATGATGTAATTGATCTCGCCGCCCTCCATCAGCCCGTCGAGCTCCGCGTTTACCTTGGCGGTGGAGACGGTGCGAACGTCGATGCCGAGCTGCCGGATGGCCTCGGCCGTGCCGGCGGTGGCGAACAGCTCGATGCCAAATTCGTGGAAGCGCTTGGCGATGCCGATGACCTCCTGATAATCGTGGCTCTCGACGCTCAGCAAAACGCCGGTCTTCTCTCCCTCGGCCAGAGACGGCACATGCAGCCCCGCCGCGGAGAGGCCCTTATACAGCGCCTCCGCCATGGTCTTCCCTATGCCGAGCACCTCGCCGGTGGATTTCATCTCCGGCCCGAGGATGGAGTTTGCGTCGTTGAGCTTCTCGAAGGAAAAGACGGGGATCTTGACCGCATAGTACGGCGGCGCGAGCCACAGGCCGGTGCCGAAGCCGAGATCCCTGAGCTTTTCGCCCAGCATGACGCGGGACGCGATATCCACCATGGGGACGTTCGTGACCTTGCTGATATAGGGAACGGTGCGGGACGCGCGGGGGTTCACCTCGATGACGTACAGCTCATTGTCGTAGATAAGGTACTGGATGTTCACAAGCCCCTGCGTGCCCAGCGCCAGCGCCAGCTTCTCCGAGCAGTCGCATATCTTCTCCAGGAACCGATCGGTCAGATTGTAGGGGGGATAGACGGCTATGGAGTCGCCGGAGTGGATGCCGGCGCGCTCGATATGCTCCATGATGCCGGGGATGAGGACGTCCGTCCCGTCGGAGATGACGTCCACCTCCAGCTCGATGCCGGGCATATACTTGTCCACCAGAACGGGGTTTTCGATGCCGCCGGAGAGGATCGCCGTCATATAGCGCACCACGTCGCCGTCGGTGCGGGCGATGGTCATGTTCTGGCCGCCGATGACGTAGCTTGGACGCAGAAGCACGGGATAGCCGAGCGTCTGGGCCGCGCGGAGCGCCTCGTCAAGGGTGTTGACGCCCGCGCCCTTGGGCCGGGAGATGTGGAATTTCTCCAAAAGCGCGTCGAAACGGCTCCTGTCCTCGGCGATGTCGATGCTCTCCGCCGACGTGCCGAGGATGCGGACGCCTTTCCCGTCAAGAAACTGCGTGAGCTTAATGGCCGTCTGGCCGCCGAACGCCACGACCACGCCCACGGGCTTTTCCACCTGAATGATGTTGTACACATCCTCCGGCGTGAGCGGTTCAAAGTACAGACGGTTGGCGGTGTCGTAGTCGGTGGAGACAGTCTCGGGGTTGTTGTTTACGATGACGACGTCGTAGCCCATCTCCCGAAGGGTCCATACGCAGTGGACGGAGCTGTAGTCAAATTCGATGCCCTGCCCGATGCGGATGGGGCCGGAGCCGAGAACCATGACGACAGGCCTTCCGGAGCGGGGAAAGGCGCGGCTTTCGCAGAAATCGTCGCACGTGGAATAGAAATAGGGGGTCTCCGCGTCAAATTCCGCGCCGCAGGTGTCCACCATCTTGTAGACAAAGGCGCGGCCGGGAAGCTCCCTGCGCCCGGTGATACGGCGCAGGGCCTCGTCCGTGTAGCCAAGGCGCTTTGCCTCGTAATAGTCCTCGTCGGAAAGGCCGTTGGATATTTTTTCCTCGAAAGCCGCGAGCCTTGCCAGCGCGTGCAGGAACCAGCGGTCTATCTTCGTTATCTCGAATATCTCGTCCACGGTGACGCCGGACTTCAGCGCCTCGAAGATGGTAAACAGGCGGCGGTCGTCCTGATCGCGGAGCCTGTCCCGCACGGGCGCGTCGTACAGCGGCGCGGCGTTGAGCGTGTCCAGACCGATCTCCGCGCCGCGGACGGCCTTCATCAGCGCCATTTCAAAGGACGGGCCGATGGCCATGACCTCGCCGGTGGCCTTCATCTGCGTGCCCAGCTTCCGGCTGGAGCCGTGGAACTTGTCGAACGGCCACTTGGGGAATTTTACGACGATATAGTCGAGCGTCGGCTCAAAGCAGGCGCAGGTCTTGCCGGTGATATCGTTTTTTATCTCGTCCAGCGTATAGCCCAGCGCGATCTTCGTGGTGATTTTCGCGATGGGGTAGCCCGTGGCCTTGGAGGCCAGCGCCGACGAGCGGCTGACGCGGGGATTCACCTCGATGACGGCGTACTCGAAGCTGTCGGGATTCAGCGCGAACTGGCAGTTGCAGCCGCCCACGATGCCGATGGAGGATATGATGTCGAGCGAGGCCGAGCGGAGCATCTGGTACTCCTTGTCCGAAAGGGTCTGGCACGGGGCGACGACAATGGAATCGCCGGTATGCACGCCCACGGGGTCGAGGTTTTCCATGGAGCAGACGGCGATGACGTTCCCCGCCGCGTCCCGCATGGTTTCAAATTCCACCTCTTTCCAGCCGGAGATGCATCTTTCCACCAGTATCTGCGTGATGGGGGACATATCAAGACCCGCCTGAGCGATGACCTCCAGCTCCTCGGGGGTGGCCGCGATGCCGCCGCCGCTGCCGCCGAGGGTAAACGCCGGACGGACGATGACGGGATAGCCGATGTCCTCCGCCGCCTTCATGGCCCCGGCCAGATCGGTGGCGATCTCCGAGGGGACGACGGGCTGGCCGATGGCTTTCATGGCGTCGCGGAAAAGCTCCCGATCCTCCGCCCGGTCAATGGCGTCGGCAGCCGTCCCCAGAAGACGGACGCCGTTGGCCTCCAGCCAGCCGCCGCGGCTAAGCTGCATGGCGAGGGTGAGCCCCGTCTGCCCGCCGAGGCCCGCAAGCAGGCTGTCCGGCTTTTCCTTTTCGATGATACGGCGGACGGTATCGGCCGTCAGAGGCTCGAGATATATCTCGTCGGCCAGATGCTTGTCCGTCATGATGGTGGCGGGGTTGGAGTTTACGAGGACGACGTTTACGCCCTCCTCCTTCAGGACGCGGCAGGCCTGCGCCCCGGCGTAGTCGAACTCCGCCGCCTGACCGATGACGATGGGGCCGGAGCCTATCACAAGGACTTTTTTTATCGAAGCGTCTCTCGGCATCAGTTTTCGCCTCCCATCATGGAAATGAACCGGTCAAACAAAAAGCGGGTGTCCAGCGGGCCGGCGCTTGCCTCCGGGTGGAACTGCACGGAAAAGCAGCGCTTGCCGGGATATTCCACGCCCTCGCAGGTGTGGTCGTTGGCGTTTTCAAAGATGACCCGCCCCACGCCGGCCAGACTTTCGCTCACTACGGCATAGCCGTGATTCTGGCTGGTGATGTAGGTGCGCGTGCCCGTCAGGTCGCGGACGGGCTGGTTCACGCCCCGGTGACCGTATTTGAGCTTCGTCGTCGCGCCGCCCATGGCAAGCGCCAGAAGCTGATGGCCGAGGCATATGCCGAAGATGGGGAGCTTTCCGATAAGCTTTCGGAGCTGCTCGATGCAGTATGTGTTTTCCTCTGGGTCGCCGGGGCCGTTCGAGAGCATGAGCCCGTCCGGAGCCATGGCGAGGATATCCTCCGCCGGGGTATCCTGAGGAAGGACGGTGACCTCGCAGCCGCGCTGTTGAAGCTGGCGGATGATATTGCGCTTGGCGCCGTAGTCCATCAGCGCCACCCGGTATTTCCGCGCGCCGACCGCGGGGCGGACAGAGGGGGCCTTGCAGCTGCACTGCGCCACCACGCCGGAAACGGTATAGCTTTGCAGGGCGGTCAGATCCTGCGGTATCTCCCGGCATATCATGGCGTTCATAACGCCCTGCTCCCGCAGGATGCGGGTGATCTGCCGGGTGTCCACGCCGTAAATGCCCGGCACGCCGCGCTCCTTCAAAAACCCGTCGAGGTCGCCCTTGCTGCGGAAGTTGGAGGGCGTGTCGCACCACTGGCGCACAACATAGCCCTTCACGGCGCAGTCGCCCTCAAAATCCTCCGGGATGACGCCGTAATTGCCGATGAGCGGATATGTCTGCAAAACGATCTGTCCGGCGTAGCTTTCGTCGGTCAGCGTCTCCAGATAGCCGCACATGCCCGTCGTGAACACAAGCTCGCCCACGCTCTGCGCCCGGGCCCCGAAAGCCTTGCCCTCAAAGACGGTTCCGTCGCTCAAAAGAAGATACGCCTTGTCCATGCCCTTCTCCTTGGTATGTAAGTCTTTGATCATCCATAGTGTCTATTCATATCAGTATAACACGAAACGCACATAAAAGGAAGCGATTGTTTCACGATCGCTTCCTCAACCG
>CAZEXC010000108.1:0-5166 GCA_964516625.1 uncultured Oscillospiraceae bacterium
TATAGTTATGTCTGCGTGAATATAGGCGTCATACAGCAGATAAAGGCTCCCAGAGCCGCTCCGGCGGCAAACGCCAGCGCCGCTTTCAGCCGCAGCGTGTTTCGCAGCGTCCGGGCCGTTATGCCGAGGCGCTCCATCTCCGCAAACAGCGCCCGCCGATCCCCGCGCAGGAAAATACGCGCCGCAAAAAGCGCGCAGACAACAAGCGCCGCGCCCAGAAGCGCGAGATACGCGGCCTCGCGGGTCTCGGTCTTCCACGCCTCCTGCTGCTGGGGATTCTGATTTTCCGCCGTATAGCCAAGCCCGGCCAGAGCCTTTTCCACCTGCTCCGCCGCGCCTATGTCCGTCACGCGGAGCAGTATGCGGGTATAAGCCCAGTCCTCGCCCTGCTCCCGCCGGAGAAGCTCCGCCATATCGAGGCTCATATACGCATGGGCCTCGTCCGAGCCATCATCCAGAATGCCGGATACCTTCGCCGTCCGGGTATTTTCACCGATATGCAGAGAAAACTCCCCGTCCAGCCAGTCGATGGCCGGCATATAGCCGCTGTCCCGGCGGGTATTGTCGTCCGGGTCCGCAAAAAGCTTTTGCGCGGCGGCGTTCAGCACCAGCCACGGCATGGAAGCCCCGTCCGGGAACACGCCGCCTTCGGCATACGTCCCCTGTATATAATCCGGGTCGATGCCCGTCAGCGTGAGCGCCGCTTCGTACTTCCCCGCCGATACCTCCGCGGACAGCTCGATCACGCCGGCGGCGGCCTGTACGTCCTCTATCTCCCGCATGGCGGCTGTGTCCGCGGCGGAAAGCGCCGTCCCGGCAGCGGATACCACCGACAGCTCGCACGGCTCGCGTTTTTCCCGCCAGACCGTCCACAGCGCCGCGCCGGAAAAATACAGACATATGGCCGCCAGCGCCGTGAACGCCGCAGCCAGCCGCAGCCACGGCGAGCGGAGGCTCCTTCCCGTCAGCCGCAGAAGCTCCGGCGCTCTCATCGCCTGACCTTTGCCCTGCGACCGCAGCGGATATAGACAAGCACGCCCAATCCGGCGAGGACGACGGCGCCCACGATAACGAACACCCACCACTGGACGGCGCGGGCCTGCGCCTCCTCCTCGGACGTGTCCTCCGCGCCGATGACCAGCTCGTTGATGGTCGTGCTGACATCCGTTTCCTCGGTATACTCATTGCCGGCGGCGTCCTCATAGACGAGCGTCACCGTGCCGTAGGTATATCCGTAGCGCTCGTCGCCCTCGTAGCTGTCGGACATATCCTTGGAGCCGACAAAAACATCCTGCGTGACCGTCGCGTCCGTCCCCGCGTCCATGTTCCCCACAAACGCCGTGCCGCCGGGGATGAGCCCCGGGACATCCATCTCCACCCGAACGTTATATATCCCCGTCCGGCCCAGGTTCATCACCTGATAGGAAAGCTGCATGGTCTCCCCGGCATTGACGGACGACTCCAGCGTCACGGGGGACAGCTCCACACGCAGGGGCTGGGCGACCTCGACAAGAAAGCTTCCCTGAGACGCGAGGCTCACAGCGTCGCTGTTGTCGTAGCTCATGGCAAGGCTCACGGCATACCGGGCGGCGGGCGTTTCCAGATCGGTCTTGTATTTTATCTCGACGTTCGTGGCAGCGCCGGCCTTGAGGCTGTCGATGAAGATGGTGTCGCTGTCGTTCAGGAGCACGAAATTGGCGCAGTCACAGGCGACGGTGACAGTCATATTCTGCACGTTCTGCGTGTCGCTGGTGTTCCAGAGGGTGACGGTGGCGGTAAATTCGTCCCCCGCCGTCACGGGTTCCGCGTCGAGCTCCGTGGCCTTCACAACGATCTTGGGCTGGGAGTCCGGCGTTTCCTCGCCGCCCGACACGGGCACATACTCCGTCACGGTCTGCACCACGGTCTCCACCGCCCCCGCCGTTTCTACCGGCTCGTCCGTCACGCTGATATAGCAGGTAAAGCTCTGGCTGAGCGCGGTGCCGTCCGGGTTCGTTCCCTGCACGTCCAGCGTGACGGGGTACGTCCCGTTTTTCCTGTCGTCCCGCAGGGGAAAATCAAACGTCACGAGATACCCGGACACCGTCTGGTCGCTTCCCTCCACCGCGTTGTCGGTAAGGAAAAAGGTCTTCTGGTAGTTTTTATACTGGATGGGGCTCGTTGACGTGTCCCCCAGTCTCGGCGTGACGATAAGCTGATCCGCCTGCAGGCTGCCGGTGGCCAAAAGCGGCAGCACGAGCGTGACCGTCCCATTCTCCGCCGCCGGTACATAGCCGTCCTTATAGGCCTTTGTCATGCCCTCGTACACGTTCTCGTCGTCGATGTACAGCGTCACCGTCTGTGGCTGGGAGGTTTCCTCCGCCGCCGCGCCGGTCTGCTGCTCTGTCCCCTCAGCGGCTTCCGTATCGGCGTCGTCGGCAAGCGCCGCCGAGCCGAGAGAAAGGATGGCCGCCGCGGCTATCAAAAGTGCAGTGAGCTTTTTCATCTGTCTACTCTCCCATATCTGAAATAGATCGTCCTGTCCGGGGTCATCGGGCTGACGCCGCTGACGCTGTAATGGACGGCGGCAAGCTGCCGTCGGCGGCGGAGCCGCGCTATAAGTCCGGCGAGCTTTTCCGCCTCCTGCGCGCGCAGGCCGGAAAACACGTCGTCCAGCAGCAGGATGTCCGGCTCTCCCACCGTGGCCCGGGCCAGCGCCGCCGCTATGCGCTCATAGCGGGAAAGGCTGTCGGGATAGGCGTACAGCGCGTGGGAAAGGCCCATCGACGTAAGGAGCTCCGCGCTCCCGTCCGCCGCGCTCTCGCCCCGGAGCTTCAGCGGTATCGACACGTTTTCAAGCATATTCATCCGGCTCCAGAAGGACGGCTCCCGGCTGACATAGCCGATGTGCCGGTTGCGAAAGGCCGCCAGCGTCCGATCGTCATAGTCGTATACCGTCTGCCCGAGAAGGCGCACCGTCCCCGCGTCCGGCGCCAGAACGCCGCCCATAACGCTCAAAAGCCCCACGCCGGCGGCGGCGGAGAGGCCGGAAAGCTCCACGCACTCCCCCCGGCCGACGGACAGGGTCACACTCTCCAGAAGCGTCCGCCGCCGATGCGGCGTCACAGTCAGATCCTCCAGCTCTATGGCGTTCATTCCTTCACCACCGTCAAATATCCCGCGTCCATCTCGCAGACTGTGTCGCACAGCTCGTCGATGTCCGTCTGGTTATGGCTTGCGAGAAGAATGGTCTTCCCCTGCTCCCGCAGGCCCGCGATCAGCGCGCGCATCTGCGCCGCGCCCGTTTTGTCAAGGCCGTTGAACGGCTCGTCCAGAATCAGCAGGGACGGGTTTTCCATGATGGCCTGCGCGATACCCAGCCGCTGCCGCATACCGAGGGAATATTTCCCCACGGGCTTTTTCATGTCGGGGTCAAGCCCCACCCGCTCAATGACCTGACGGATGGCGGGTCTGTCTACGCGCCTGCGAAGGGACGCGAGAAGCTCCAGATTTTTCACCCCCGTGAGATTCGGGAGAAAGCCCGGCGTCTCGATGATGACCCCCACGTCCGGGGGAAAATCCATGTCGCGCCCCACCTGCTTCCCGCCGACAAGGACGCGGCCCTTTGTAGGCAGGAGAAAACCGCAGATGCACTTCATCAGAACGGTCTTGCCGGAGCCGTTGTTCCCCACGATGCCGTGTATCTTCCCGGTCTCGAACTCGCGGCTGACGGCGTGCAGCACCTCGTCCTCCCCGAAGCTTTTGGAAACCTCTAAAACGGAGATCGCGCTGTTCATTTTTATCCCTCCGTTCCCGTGAAGACGAAATTATACCGCCGGATGGCAAGCAGCGCCAGCGCGAAAAACAGGACGATAAGCAGCCCGAATATCCCGAACGACTGCCACAGGCGCGGCAGCTTATCGTAGCCGAAGTTGTGCATGTAATACGTCGCCTGATTCAGCGGGGACAGCCACCCCACCGCCACGTTCGCCTTGTAATACATCTCCGAGGGGAGATCAAAAAGCGTCTCTATGGTGGCCGGCTTCAGCAAAAGCCCGTACAGGCTAAACGCCAGCCCGCCCACGATGCCCGCCGCCTGCCCCTTCCAGAGATTGAATACCAGCATGATAAACACGAGCACAAGACTGTAGCACAGCATAAGGCCGAATATCGTAACGGTACAGCGGTAGGGCCAGGACATCTCCAGCGTCTTTACCGTGGACGGTATGGCGAGAACCTCTCCCGCGCCGGAATAGCCCAGTATCGCCGCCGTCTCGCTCCACATATTGCCGATAAACGACTGCTTGACGCAGATGAGCATGGTGGAGACCATGATAAAGACCAGAAAGATCATGGTCGCCAGCGCGGTATACACAAGCTGGCCCGCCACCCATGTCTTCCTGTCCATCCGAACGAGGAAAAACGGCGTGCCCGAGGTAAGAAACGGCATATCGGCAAACAGCAGGATAAGCAGAAGCGACACGAGAAGGATAGAGCTGCTGTCTCCGAACGTCCAGACGAACGGCTCCATGAGCTGCATGACGGTGTTGTGCTCCCGCGCAAACTGCACCGCCTTGTCCGACAGCAGGAAGCACAGGATGAACGCCAGCAGGAACGTGATGATGATACGGGCGTTTTTGCGCCAGTGGCGAAAGTTATAAAAAACCACCGCCCGGATATAGGAGAGCGTTTTCAAAGCTGCAAAAGCCTCCTTTTCGCCAGAACGTAAAAGCACAGGACAGCCGCCGCCGTGAGCTGGAGCAGGATAAGCGCCATGCCCCACATGCCCATGGGCCACGCCGTCCCGCCCGCCATCCACTGGCGCGGGTCGATGATATACACGCCCTCAAGATAGCGCTCCTGCAGGATGATGAGTATGTAATAGAAAATAAACGGCGAGGCGTAAGCGACATAGCGGCTCTCCATGGCGGCGGACAGAGCCATGCCGACCATGGCCCACAGCCCGCCGGAGAGGAAAAACGTGACGCAGAGCGTCAGTATCTCCGCCATATGGGGGCAGCGGACCGCTTCCTCCTCCCGCGCCGCCTCCATAGGCAGGAATACCGCCGCGGCCAGACCGTAGGCCAGCAGGATCCCCGCCAGCACCGCCAGTCCGCCGGACACGACGCACCCCGCCGCCTTGCCGAGGACATAGCTCCGGCTGCCGGTACGGTAGGCGAACTGCCG
>CAZEXC010000109.1:0-5159 GCA_964516625.1 uncultured Oscillospiraceae bacterium
CAGGCACAAGCCTGACGTGTTTTTTTAAAGGTTATTTTTCCGGCTCTCAGCTATTGAGGAAATCCTCGTAGCTGATGATCAGGCCGAACTGGATCTGCATCTGGAACGGCTGGGAGTCGGCGCTGTAGGTATCCTCGGTCACTTCGGCCAGAGACGCAAGCTCGGACTCCAGATTGGGGTTGCCGGTCTGGCTGTTCATCGCGTCGGTGACATACTCGATGTAGCCCTCGAAGGTCTTGTCGTAGCCGTCGGTGGGCCACTGATCGAAGCTCTGCTCCTCGCTGGCCTCGCCGGTGTCGCCGCCCTCTACCTCGTCAACGGGGGCCTCGCCGGCATCGGCGGGAGCCGCCGCGTCCTGAGCCGCATCGGCGGCCGCTTCATCCGCAGTGGTATCCGCATCCGCAGCAGCGTCGTCAGAGCTGCCGCAGGCGCACAGCGCAAATACCATCATCATCGCAAGAACGAGCGCAAGAATCTTTTTCATGTTTGTTCCTCCTAAATCAATTGTTCTGCGGCCATATTGTACCGCTGTTTTTTTGTAATGTCAACAACAGCGGGTGATCTGCGCCGCAGCTCAGATCATCACTCCGCGGGCGCCTCGCCGGAAGGCTCGCCGGAGCCCTCGCCGGACGCGCCCGCATTGGGGTCGCCGGCGACCATGCTGCTGGTGTCGGCCTCGGGGCATCCGGCCGCGACCCACTCGTCATAGGTCAGCACGCCGGCGTTTTCATACAGGACGGTGAGCTGGCTGATGGCCTCGATCTCCTCGGCGGTGGTGCAGGCGTTCACGAGCGCCTCCACGTTGGCGGCTTCTTCCTCGTCGGGCGCGCCGGCAGCCGCATAGGCAATGACGTAGGTCTTGTAGGCCTCCAGATCGCCCTCGGCGGCGTCGGAGCCGGGAACGGAAGCGTCCGCCTGCACGTTGACGGCGGGCTCGGCCTCATCCACAGGCGCGGCCTCTTCGGTGTCGCCGCTCGAGCCGCAGGCGCACAGCGCCAGCGCCATCATCGCCGCAAGAACAAGCGCAAGAATCTTTTTCATGTTTGTACCTCCCAAATAATATAATGTTTGCTATTTGCGGTATCATTATAAGAAGAAATCGTTAAATTGTCAACCGCCGCGTTAAATATTTATCCCCGCATCGGGAGCGCCGTAACAATAATTTCATAATTTTATATTAAAATTTTTATGTTTTTCTGCGGATCATGTGCTATAATGGCTGGTAGCCGATTCTATGAACCAGAGAAGGAGGAGATTCCATGCCCGTAACACAGGAGGAAAATACGCGGCTGCGCCGGATCGCCAAGGAGCTGCGTCTGACGGTCATCGACGTGATGGCCTGGGCCGGCGGCGCGCACGTCGGCGGCTCGCTGAGCTGCATCGACCTTTTGACGGCGCTGTATTTCAAATATCTGAAAATCGACCCGCAGAATCCCGATTGGGAGGAGCGGGACAGGTTTATACTCTCGAAGGGCCACGCGGCGGCGGGGTATATCCCCGTGCTGTCAAAGCGGGGCTATTTCCCCCATGAGGAGCTGAAGACGTTCAACCACTTCGGCAGCCCCTTCGCCATGCACCCGGACAGCAACAAGGTCGTCGGCTGCGACGCCTCGGCAGGCTCTCTCGGCCACGGGCTCCCGATGGCCTTCGGCATGGGGCTGGGCTTCAGGTATCAGGGCCGCCCGAATAAGGTCGTGTGCCTTATGGGGGACGGAGAGTGCTGCGAGGGGAGCATATGGGAGGCGGCTATGGCCATTTCCCATTATAAGCTCACGAATGTTATCCCCATTGTGGACCGCAACCGGCTCATGATAGACGGACCGACGGAAAAGGTCATGGCGCTCGAGCCTTTCGCGGACAGGTGGCGCGCCTTCGGCTTCGAGGTCGTCGAAACGGACGGCCACGATTTCATACAGATAGGCGAGGCGCTTGACAGGGCGTGGAACGCCGCGGAAAAGCCGGTCATGATCCTCGCCAACACCGTAAAGGGCAAGGGCGTGGATTTCATGGAAAACGAGATACCTTATCACTATGCCGCCGGGGATTCGACCCTGTGCGAAAGGGCAAAGGCCTCCATCGAGGCCGCCTATGGGGAGGTGTGACGATGGCCGTTACGGGAACAAACTGGACATGCTACGATTCCAGCACCATGACCAGCCGCGAGATATATGGCCGGACTCTGGCGGAAATCGCCAGACAGGACAGCCGCGTCGTGGCGCTGACGGCGGATCTGGAAAAATCCACCGCTCTCAACAAATTCGGCGAGGTATTCCCCGAGCGGGTATTCAACGTCGGCATCGCCGAGCAGGATCTGTTTGGCGCGGCGGCGGGCATGGCAAAGACCGGGCTCATCCCCTTTGCCTCCACCTTCGCCATCTTTGCCTGTCTCCGCGGCGGCGAGCAGATACGCACGGACATCGCCTATCAGAACCTGCCCGTGAAGATTATTGCCACTCACGCGGGCATCAGCTTCGGCCACGCCGGCACGACCCACCACTGCACGGAGGATTTTGCCATCATGCGCGCCATACCCAACATGACGGTGATATGCCCGGCGGACGGGATAGAGACCTCTATGGCGGTGCGGGCCTGCATGGAGATAAACGGGCCGGTATACATGCGTATTGGCCGGGGCTTTGAGCCGCCCTGTTACGAGAACGAGGATCATGACTTCCAAATCGGCCGGGCCGTCACCATGCGGGAGGGCTCGGACCTGACCGTTATCGCCTGCGGCATCGGCGTGCTGCAAAGCCTGAACGCCGCCAAAACGCTGGCCGAGGAGGGCATAAACGTCCGGGTCGTGAATATGCACACCATAAAGCCCCTTGACCGCGAGGCGGTCATCCGCGCCGGGCGCGAGACAGGGAAGATACTCACCGTGGAGGAGCACAACGTCCTTGGCGGTCTGGGCGACGCGGTGGCCTCCGTCCTGGCTGAGGAGGGGATCGCCTGTAAATTCCAAAAGCACGGTCTGCCGGACTGCTTTTCCGAGATCGGCTACGCCGAGGATTTGTACGCCCATTACGGGCTGGACGCAAACGGCATTGCCGACAAGGTGCGCTTGATGATGGGCATCGAACCGAATGACGACGACAACTGGGAGGATGAATGATATGCAGGCGTATGATGAGGATATCATGACGGCAAAGCTGTTTATGAACGCGGCGTTTCCCGTTTTGCAGGTTCTCATGGACGAGAGCCCGAAGCTGAAGGGAAAGCGCTTTGATCATGTCGTCCAGTTCGGCGCGAAAAACGGCGGCGAGCTTCTCTGCTGTCACCTGATTTTCAAAAACGGCCATCTTGACGTGGTGCAGGGCCCGGCGGAAAAGCCGGACGTGACCATGACGTTTTCCTCCGTGAAAAAGATGAACGATCTTTTGAAGGGCACGGGCATGTGTCTGCCAGCCATCCGGGGCAATATTTTCGCGGCGCTCGACTTTCTCCTGAATTATCTCATGAGCCTCAAGATCATGACGAAAAAGCCCGCTACGGCGCAGGAGGAATATTTGAAGGTCAAGTGTTCCCTGTATATGATTTGCCGCGCCATGAGCACATATAACAAGCTGGGCGATCCGGATTTCCACGAATTTTGCCAGCGCCAGCCGGATCGCATCTACCAGTTCCGTGTGGAGGACGGGGACGATCCCGCCAAGATAGCCTGTTATCTGCGGGTGTGCCGCGGAAAGTCGAAATCCGGCCACGGCGTCTATGAGAAACGGACGCCTTTTGTGCTGTTCCGCTTCACCAGCGTCAGCGGCGCGCTGAAGGTGCTGGACAAGGAAGAGGAATTTGTCGCCGCCGCGGAGAAGGGCCTTGTGGAGACTGTCGGGAGCCCGGAATACGCCTGCTATTTAAACGATTATATGTCCATCATCCAGTCCATGGTGACATGACGGGGAGAGCGCGTTATGTTTGACAAAGCATATATTATAGGAAATCGCATATACCACGGCATTTTCGCCTTTTTCAAGGCCATGCTCCACTGGCGGCATCCCGTCATGGTGCAGGGAGAGGGGACTGTCGCCCGTCTTCCGGAGCTGGTTCGCGCCTGCAAGGCCGGGCATCCCATGCTGGTGACGGATCCCTTCCTGCGCGAGGCTCTGGCCCCGCAGGTGGAAAAGGTGCTCCGGGACGGCGGGATAGAATATACGATATATTCCGACGTGGCGCCGAACCCCACCGTAGCAAACTGCGAGCACGCGAAAGAGGTGTTCAAGGCCGCGCACTGCGACAGCTTTATCGCTCTGGGCGGCGGCGCGCCTATGGACACGGCCAAGGCCGCCGGCGCGCTCATCGCCCGGCCGCGGAAGACCATTCCTCAGATGAACGGACTCTTGAAGGTCGGCCGCGAGACGCCGCCCCTTATCGCCATCCCCACGACCGCCGGTACGGGCAGCGAGACGACCGTCGCTGCCGTCATTGTGGACGAGACGACGCATCATAAGGCGGCGGTCATGGATCTTGTCCTGATGCCGAAATACGCGGTACTCGACCCGGTGATGACGGTCGGCCTTCCGCCGTCGGTAACGGCCACCACAGGCATGGACGCGCTCGTCCACGCGCTGGAGGCGTATTTTTCCCGTTCCAACAGCACGAAGGAAACGAACCAGCTCGCGGAGGACGCCGTCCGCATCGTCTTTAAGTACCTTGAGCGGGCCTACCGTGACGGGCACGATATGGAGGCCCGCGCCCAAATGCAGATAGCTGCCTATAAGGCCGGCTTTGCCTTTTCGCGGGTAGGCGTTGGGAACATACACGCCATCGCGCATACTCTGGGCGGCTTGTACAATACCCCCCACGGTCTGGCAAACGCCGTCATTCTGCCCTATATCCTGAAGGATTACGGCGAGGTCGTCCACGCGAAGCTGGCCCACCTGTCGGAGATACTGGGCATATGTCTGGACGGCACCCGGGCGGAGAAGGCCAATGCTTTCATCGCCGAGGTGGAGGCAATGAACAGGCGCATGGGGATCCCTACGGGCTTCGATTTCATCCGCGACGAGGATATCGACCAGATGATAACCTGGGCCATGAAGGAGGCAAACCCCGTCTACCCTGTGCCTCAGGTATATACCCGCGAGCACTTCCGTCAGGTCATCGAGCAGATACGGATAAAGGAGCCCTGTCCCGCGCAGTGACACCGATCCCCGCCGGGAAGC
>CAZEXC010000110.1:0-4986 GCA_964516625.1 uncultured Oscillospiraceae bacterium
GGCTCCTTCGCAAGGAACGGGGTCTGTAGCAAAAAGCCCCGAACAGACAGAAAAAGACGCGCTGTACGGCGCGTCTTTCGTATTAGCCTGTGACGGCGCTGTGGAGCCTGACAATCCACATGCACGGCGTGATGAACCCCGCCTCGAACAGGCCGC
Organism: uncultured Oscillospiraceae bacterium; assembly: GCA_964516625.1. Lineage (GTDB taxonomy): Bacteria > Bacillota > Clostridia > Oscillospirales > Oscillospiraceae > CAJOIG01. The sequence goes on from CAZEXC010000110.1 coordinate 157, forward strand.
AGAACAGGCGAATGAACAGGCCGCCGCGCCTCCGGGCATAGGCCGGCAGCGCTCCCTTGGGGACAATGCGCTTTATCTCCTTCAGACGGCTTTTTTTCTCGCCCGCCGACATATCCGGCAGGGCGGAGATAAGGTATACCCGGCCATAAACCATCTTTCCGACGTAACCCCGCGCCAGATCGGGACTAAACCCCTTGCGTGCGGTGATGTCCGACAGCGTTTCATGGATCGCCGTCAGGTTTCGCAGCGGCTTTTCCGCGTAAAGGTCGTGGCACATGGAGCCGGTCAGGACGCGGTAGTGGTATTTTGCCGCGCCGCTTAGAAGCACGACCTTTTCGCAGTCCGGCAGCACCGCCGCATTTGTCATCAGATCCTCCGCCAGAGAGAGGCGCTCGTCGAACAGCTCCATGTTCCGAACGAGAAGCTCCCGCCGGTACAGCTTGTCCCAGCGGTTGTTCGTCATGGGGAAGTCGGGCTTCCCGATATAAAGATAATTGGTAAAAAGAAGTCCGTACAGGCGGCGGATCTCCTCCCGGCCGGAATAGACGAGCGTTTTCCTGCGCGAGACGGGTACGGAGCTGCCATCCTCCGTCTCAGAGGCATACTCCCCCACGACGATGTCGGCTCCCGTTTCCCGGCAGGCACGGTACAGATCCTCGTAAAAGCCGGGGTCGATCCAGTCGTCGGAGTCCACGAAGCCCACAAGCTCCGCTGTCGCCGCGCGAAGCCCGGTCTTCCACGCGGACACGAGCCCGCCGTTTTCCTTGTGGATAACGGAAATCCGTTCGTCCCGGGCGGCGTACTCGTCGCAGATGGACGGGCAGTTGTCCGGGGAGCCGTCGTCCACGAGGATGAGCTCAAAATTCTCGTGCGTCTGGGCGAGGATGCTGTCAACGCATTGGCGGATATACGGCTCGACATTGTAGACCGGTACGATAATGGATATGTCAGGCGTCATGGGTATTGTCTCCTTTGTTGGCGGTTTTGCTGCCGCGGGACGGCAGGCGGGACAGGAAATCCCGCCCCATCCGAAGCAGATAGCGGAACTCCCGGGTGCGGAAAAAGCACAGGCAGAACACGGCGCTGGGAACGGCAGCGCATATACAGCCGCGGACGATAAAGCCCGCTATCCCCTCCAGCGCGACAAGAGCGCACAGCCACCGGCACAAAAGGCCCGCGGCAGCCAGCGCCGCCGCGTACAGGATATTCCGGGCAAAATACGGCCCGACCGGCTGCTTGAGGGCGTGCTTGTGTATGACGATGGGATCGACGATGAGATTCGTCGTCACATAGGCGACGATGGTGCTGAAAACGCACCCCGCCAAACCGATGTACGGCACGGTGGCGATGCCGACGCCGAGGTTTATGACGATGCTGGCGATGGGACGGTATTTCAGTTGGCGGAACAGCCCCATGGCGTTGCGGCACACGTCGCAGTAATATATCTGCCCGCTGAGATACAGCTCGATGCCCAGCAGCAGGGCCACAGGCGTGACGAGCGTCCCGCCCGCCCCCGTCCACGACGTCACAACGTAGCCCGGGTCGCGGAGCCACAGGAGGATGAAATCATTCGTCAGCAGCGCTATGCCGATGGCGCCGATGCCGTACAGCCACGCGGACAGGAAATTGACGACGCGGAAAATCAGCCGCGTCCATTCCAGGTTCCCTGTGCTGTACATGCTCCCGAGGGAGGCGCGGAAGGAGCTGGAAAAGTTTTCCAACAGCCCCCGGACAGCCGTCTTGAGGGAGAGGTAGTTGGCGTAAAGACCCGTGGCGGTAAGGCCGGAGAGCGCTGTAAGGACAAGGTTGTCCGAGGCGCTTATCACCGTGGCTTCTATGCGGTACAAAAGCAGGGCGGAGCAGTCCTTGAAAAAGTCTTTCAGCTCCTCCCGGCTTATTTTATCGTCGGTTTTCTCGTTGATGATGGGATAGCGCTTTACGCTGACATGGGCGCTGACGATATTCTTCGCGATGAGGAATACGACCTGCACGATGATGTACAGGACAAAATTCCCCGTCAGAAGCAGGACGGCGATCTGGGTAAGGGAGTTTGCGATGTTGAAGAAAAAGCCAATGGTGGTCAGGACATAGCTTTTCTGGTTCGCGGTCAGGTATACGGTCTTGTAGGAGAAAAACCAGTAGGAGCAGGCGCTTCGGAAAAGATACAGCAGGAATATCCCCACGGCGTTCAGCCCCAGCTCCGCGAAGGTGTCATAGTCCTTAACGAGCACGGGCAGAAACGGGATGAGGATGATCCCCAGCGCTGCGATGACGCAGCCGACAATCTGGTACACCCGGCGGTACAGCTTCATCAGCACCAGGATGCGCGGCCTGTCCTGCTCCTCCAGAGGCTTATAGAGCTTGAAAACGATGGCCGTGCCGAAGCCAAGCTCCGTCAGGGACAGCATGGTGAGGATGTTGGAAAAGTACCCCTCGATGCCTAGATAACTCGTGCCAAGCGTCCTGATAAAGACCGACCGCGTAACGAAGTTCAGCAGCACCGTAAGCAGCGAGGAGCCGATCCCCGCGGCCATATTGAAAAAAGAATTTTGCGTGCGCGTCATAGGCTCAGCACCTCAGCCGGACAGTTTTTGAAACGCCCTCACGAGCGCGCGGAAGCCGCCGGGCGAGCCCAGCGCCAGAGAAAACAGGAGCCTGTCTTTCCCGGACAGGCGGCCCGTCCTTTTCGCCGCGGGATAGGCGCCGCGCCACAGCGGCTTTATCCGCTCATATGCCCGCAGAAAGCTCTGCCTGTCCATGTCCGCGGCGTGGAACGCCGTCACATAGCAGCTTCGGAAAAGCTTACAGGCCGCCGCGTCCGTAACGCTTTGCACCTCGCCGTTCCGGGCGAGGAGCTGCGCCATCTCCGACACGGCGTATACAAGATCCATGTGCCGGGGCTCAAAGGCGCGGCGCTGGATGCTGTTGGGGGTCTGGAAGTAAAAATAGGCCTTCTCCGGCGTATAGGCGATCGTGCCGCAGTCCATGAACCAGCGGTAAACGGTGAAGCTGTCCTCATAATACCGCCCCGCGGGAAACGGGTGAGCCAGCACAGTCTCGCGGCGAAGGAGCTTCCCGCAGGAATAGCCGGAGAAGTAGGTCTCATAGCAAAGCTCCTCCAGCGCCTTGTCCCGCGTCAGCGCCGTCTCCGGCATCTCCGGCGGCGCGGTCAGCCGCGTTTCGCCGCCGCCGGCAGGATATTCTTTATATACCGGCGAAACGGCCATCTGCGCGCCGAGGCGCGTCATCGCCTCGTACAGCGACGGGAGATAGCGCCCGGAAACATGGTCGTCCGAATCGACAAAGGCAATGAGCTCCGCGTCCGAGGCGCGCGCGCCCGTGTTCCGCGCGTCGGACAGGCCGCCGTTTTCCTTGTGGATGACCCGCACCCGTTCCGGGAAGCGGGCGGCGTAGCCGTCGCAGATGGCCGGGCAGCCGTCCGGGGAACCGTCGTCCACGAGGATGACGCCGTAATCCTCGAACTCCTGTCGGAGCAGGCTGTCAACGCACTTTTCCAGATATTTTTCCACCCCGTAGACCGGCACGACGATGTCGATGAGCGGGCTTTTCCCGTCCATGGGTCAGTCCCTCCCCAGCGAAAGCAGATGCGCGGCGAAATCCGCATAGTTTTTCTCCGCGCTGTAATTTTCCAGCCAGAAGTCCCGGGCGCGGCGGCGGCAGAGCTGATATTCCCCGTCCGGCATGGCGGCGAAGGCGCGGATATGCCCGGCCAGCTCCTCCGGGGAAAAGTCCGCGTCCAGCAAAACGCCGGTCTGGCCGGGCTTTACGATTTCCGAATTGCCGCCCACGTCCGTGGCGATACAGGGCGCGCCGAAGCTGAGCGCCTCCATAATGGACACGGGGACGCCCTCCGAGGCGCTGACATTCAAAAACAGATGGAACGGCTTTTCCCCGTATTCCCGCAGCATGACGGCGTTGTCCACATAGCCGCGAAGCTCGTAATGGACGTTGTTCGGAAGCGCCCGGCAGAGCTTTTGCACCTCCGGCATGAGCGGCCCCTCGCCGTAATGCGTCCAGAAGACCTCCAGCCCGTCCAGCCCCGCCAGCGCCTGAACGATGAGCTCTACCCGCTTCACAGGCGTAAAGGTGGAGCAGCTTACCAGACGGATGGAGCTTCCGTCCATATGTATCCCGGCCGCGCCATGATCCCCGGTCCCCAGCCGGCGGAGCGAGAGCTTGTCCCGCCGGGCGGGATATTTTTCCGCCAGATAGCGGAGCCCGTTCTCGGCAATCAGGATGACCTCGTCCAGCTTTTCGAGCAGATACGGGCGCATGGCGATATAACCGGCGGGGTGATTCTCCTCGTAAAGGTCATACCCGTGCGCCCGGGCGACGACCTTGCAGCCGGGCAGGTATTTTTTCAGCAGCAGCGCCGCATAGGGCTGGTAATCGAAGCGGTAGGAATACAGGACGGTCTTTTCGCCGGAGCCGATGACGCCCGCTTTTTTCAGGTATTTTCGGATGATACGCGCCTCGTGGTGGGAACGGCTGACGTAAAACAGGAGCCACGCCAGACGCGCGGGGGTAAAGCGCCGCCGCTTTATAAGACGCCAAAGCTCCGCGTAAAAGTTCCCGTCCGCCAGCGCGCGGAACGCGCCGAAAAAATACACGGCCATGGACGCGAAAGGGACCGGGCAGACGTGGAATTTGTCCGACGGCAGCGGGCGGACGGCGTCCCTGTGCGCCTTGATAAGCTGCATGGAGCATATATGGACGGCGTCGAAGTCCCGGTAATATTTTACCTCCGTTTCCAGATAAGGCTCCCAGTTGCCGTAGGGAAAGCCGTTTGCCAGCAGGACAAGGTTCATG
>CAZEXC010000111.1:0-4812 GCA_964516625.1 uncultured Oscillospiraceae bacterium
ACATAAACCACGCGCTTTACAGATGCATCACCCTGTCCCGTATTTCCTGGGTCCGGCCCTGGTTCCAGAACTGGGTGCCGATATAGCCGCAGGTGCGGCGGGCCACGTTCATCTTCGACTGGTCGGTGTTGCCGCAGCGGGGGCAGCGCCAGATGAGCTTCCCGTCTTCCTCGGCAATCTCGATCTCGCCGTCCCAGCCGCATACCTGACAGTAGTCGGATTTGGTATTGAGCTCAGCGTAGATGATGTTATCGTAAATAAAGCGCAGAACCTGAAGAACCGCTTCCAGATTGTTCTGCATATCCGGCACTTCAATATAGCTTATCGCGCCGCCGGGCGACAGGTGCTGAAACTGAGCCTCGAACTGGAGCTTTGTGAAAGCGTCGATCTCTTCCGTCACGTGGACGTGATAGGAATTTGTGATATAGCCCTTGTCCGTCACGCCCTCAATGATGCCAAAGCGCTTTTGCAGGCACTTGGCAAACTTGTACGTCGTGGACTCCAGCGGCGTACCGTAAAGGCTGAAATCAATGTTGTGCTGCTCTTTCCAGCGGCGGCAGGCCGCGTTCATGTACTGCATAATCTCCAGCGCGAACGGCGTGGCCGACGGGTCGGTGTGGCTCTTACCGGTCATATATTTTACGCACTCGTACAGTCCGGCATACCCGAGGGATATGGTGGAGTAGCCGCCGAACAGGAGCCTGTCGATGGGCTCGCCCTTCTGCAATCGGGCGCACGCGCCGTACTGCCAGAGGATGGGCGCGGCGTCGGAGAGCGTGCCTTTCAGCCGCTCGTGGCGGCACATCAGCGCGCGGTGGCAAAGCTCAAGGCGTTCGTCAAATATCCTCCAGAACTTTTCGATGCTGCCGCCGGAGGACAGCGCGATGTCCGGAAGATTCAGCGTCACGACGCCCTGATTGAACCGGCCATAATATTTCGGCTGGTTCGTCTTCGGATCCACATAGGGCGTCAGGAAGCTGCGGCAGCCCATGCAGGGATAGCAGTTGCCGTTGCCGTTTTTGTCGATTTTCAGCTCCAGCATTTTCTTTTCGGATATATAGTCGGGAACCATGCGCTTGGCCGTGCATTTGGCGGCAAGCTCCGTCAGGTAGTAATACTCCGACCCTTTTTCGATGTTGTCCTCTTCCAGAACATAGATGAGCTTCGGGAACGCGGGCGTCACCCAGATGCCCTGTTCGTTTTTCACGCCCTGATAGCGCTGGATCAGCGTCTCCTCGATGATAAGGGCAAGGTCGCGCTTTTCCTGCTCGTTTTTCGCCTCGTTCAGATACATGAACACCGTTACGAAAGGAGCCTGTCCGTTCGTGGTAAGGAGCGTCACGACCTGATACTGTATGGTCTGCACGCCCCGGCGCACCTCATCCCGCAGGCGCTGCTCCACGATGCGGTCGAGCTGCTCCTGAGAGGGCGTCGTGCCGATGTAGTCAAATTCGCTTTTCACGACGGCGCGTATATGGTCGCGGCTGACCTGCACAAAGGGCGCCAGATGCGTAAGCGATATGCTCTGGCCGCCGTATTGGTTGGAGGCCACCTGCGCCACGATCTGTGTCGCGATGTTGCAGGCTGTGGCGAAGCTGTGCGGCCGCTCGATGAGCGTTCCGGTGATGACCGTTCCGTTTTGCAGCATGTCCTCCAGATTTACCAAGTCGCAGTTGTGCATATGCTGGGCGTAATAGTCGGTGTCGTGGAAGTGGATGATGCCCTCCTCGTGGGCCTCGACGATGTCCGCCGGAAGCAGGATGCGGCTGGTGATGTCGCGGGAGACCTCGCCGGCCATATAGTCCCGCTGGGTGCTGTTCACCACCGGGTTTTTATTGGAATTTTCCTGCTTTGCCTCCTCGTTGTTGCACTCGATCAGGGACAGTATCTTGTCGTCTGTGGTGTTCGACTGGCGGACAAGGGAGCGGGTATAGCGGTAGGTGATATACCGCTTGGCGACCTCGTAAGCGCCGTGAGCCATGATCTGCTCCTCGACCATATCCTGGATCTCTTCCACCGCCGGGGAACGGCCAAGCTCCGTGCAGGATTTTTCCACGGAATCGGCGATGCGGCGTATCTGCGTCGCCGTCATGCGCAGATCCTCCCCCACCACGTCGTTTGCCTTCGTAATGGCCGCGATGATCTTTGTGATGTCAAAAACAGCTTCCGAACCGTTTCTTTTTATTATCTTCATTTTCCCTCGCCCTTCCCCGGTCGCATTTACGGTTACATAATATTGTCAGTAACTGTTATCCTAGCACAAGATATGGTGTGTGTCAACGAAATTTTAGGCAACATTTGGTACATTTTGGAAAACGCGGTAAAATCGCCCCAGCCCGCCCTGCGCAAGCAAAAGACGGGCGCGGCAAGCTCCTGTCCCGCCGCGCCCGTTTGAAATTTTTGTCTATTTTGCCGAAACCCGCCTCACGCGGCGCCGGCGCACAGCGTTTCATAGATAAGCCCCTGCCCGCTGCGGGACGGATGGATGCCGTCGATGCAGAGAAGCTCCTCCAGCCCGCGCTTGTCCTGCAAAAACGCCCCGCGCAGGTCGATCAGCCGCACGTCCTCCTCCTGCGCGAGCTGCTCGACCATGTCGGAATACTTTGCCTGCCAGCGCTGGATAGCCTCCACGTCGCCGAGCCAGGCAAGGATGTTTTCCCGGGGAAGGCCGTCCCGGCAGATAAAGCTCAAATAGCGTTCCGAGTGGATGGGCGGCAGTGTCACAAGGATGGGCGTGCGCCCGCTGTCCCGTACAAGGCCGACCGCCTCGCGATAGCTCCGCATGAAAAGCGCCGGCGGGGTCTTGCAGTCGTGGGACTGCTCCGGCGCGGCGGCTATCTCCGGCCAGCAGTAGTCGCAGTCGTTGCCGCCGAGCTCCAAAAGCACATACTCCTCTCCCTCGCAGCGCCGGGCGCTGTCCCGGCGTATGAGCGAAAGAGCCTTTTGTATCGTACAGCCGAAGCGGGAGCGGTTTTTCACGCTTGAACCGTAGTTTTTGACATAGCTTTCTTCCCACTCCCGGTTTATTGTATAGCGTCCGTTTTCCAGCAGGATGCCTTTCAATATGGAATCGCCATAGATGGTAATGTTCATAAAAACCACGCTTTCCGATTTTCGAGTTTATTTTATCTGGTTTCCAAAACCATATTACTGCGTTTTTTGAATTATGTCAATAGTTATTTGAAATTTGTCCTGCTATTTCTTGACAGCACGCAGTCTACATGATATAGTGTTTTTTGCCGGATGTCACACAATTTCTGGTGGTGACGGGATCGGCTGCCGATAGGGCTTGCCGCGCGCGCCGGTACGCATATCATATAGTATCACCGGAACAAAGGACGGGTCATACGCATGAACAGAAATTTTTCCTCCGCGCTGTTGGAGATCTGCGACCTTCTGGCCACGCAGAAGCTGCCGCGCTGGCGGGATCTGCCGGATCTGGATCTGTATATGGATCAGGTTCTGGCGCTGATAAACCGCTATCTTGGCGGCTATCCGACCTTTGACAGCAAGGGCTTGACCGCCTCGATGGTAAACAACTACGTCAAAATGGGCGTGCTGCCTGCCCCGGTGCAGAAAAAGTACAGCCGCACCCACCTTTCCCGTCTTATCATGACCTGCATCCTGAAGCCGACCCTCCCTATCTCGTCGATCCAGATGCTCATTTCCTCCGAGCCGGAAAGCCTGTCGGAGGAGGAATTTTACGACCGTTTCTGCGACCTGTTCGAGAGCACAGACCTGGCGGTCGCGTCCTCTGAGCGCGAGGTTCTCGGCGAAACGGGCATGTGCCTTTCCCCTCTGGACTCCATCTATTACGCCGCGCTCCGCGCTCAGGCCGAGCAGACGCTGGCCTCCCGCCTTTTCTCCGCCCTTTTTCCCGCGGAAGCAAAGCCTGTGAACGCCTGATACACGGTTTGATATAAAAACGTCCCCGCTTCCGAACGCGCGCCGCCGCGTTCGGAAGCGGGGGTATTCATATACACTCCGAAAAAATATTCCACGGATAAGCATCCGGCGGTCTTTTGTAAAAGGACATAGGCTGACCCGTCTTTGGGTGGATAAATTCCAGCCCGCACGACCACAGCGCCAGATCGCAGTTTCCTGTCCCTCCGTATTTTTTATCCCCGACAAGGGGCATCCCGCGGCCGGATAGCTGACAGCGTATCTGGTGCGTGCGCCCGGTGCGGAGCAGAATGGATAAAAGGGACAGCCCTTCCGCGACGGCCAGAAGCTCATATTCCAAGACCGCCAACTGCGCCTCCTGACTCCCCGCCTCGACGATATAGGTCTTCCGCTCGCGCCTGTCCCGGTGCAGAAAATCCTCCATGATGCCGCTTGGCGCTTCCGGGCGGCCCTGCGCCACGGCGAGATACCGCTTGCAAAACTGTCCGTCCCGCATCTGGCCGCTCAAATCAGCCGCGGCGCGGCGCGTCCTTGCGTAGACCATGACCCCGGCGGCGGCTCTGTCCAGCCGGTGGACGCTTCGGACTGTGCTGCCGTCCCCCAGCGCCCGGCGGATAAGCTCCGGCGCCCCGCCCGGCTCGTCGGTGGACAGGATCCCCGCAGGCTTTACGCACACCACGACCTTATCATCCTGATACAATATCTCCATAGCGTCCACCTGTCACGCCAGCTTCCAGCCGACGGCCTGCGCCCTGCCGGACACAAAGCGGCGGTAGAGCCCGTCCTCTGCCATGAGGCCGTCGTGGATACCGCGCTGCACGATTTTCCCTCGGTCGAGCACGAGGATCTGATCCGCGTGCCGCACGGTTTTCAGGCGGTGGGCGATCATAATGACCGTCTTTTCCCGCG
>CAZEXC010000112.1:0-4737 GCA_964516625.1 uncultured Oscillospiraceae bacterium
AAAAAGCCAAATAAAATTTGGATCGCCGCAGAATATCTGCGGCGATCCGTCTGATTGCCGGTTTGCCGTCGTCAGAGCCGCTTTCCAAAAAGCTTTTCCGATGTTTTGCATCTGCTCCTGACTTTTCCCGCTTACTCTGCGTAACCCCAGAGGCCGCGGACGGAGACCTCTCCGGCGGCGACGGTCTCGCGCCGCCCGTCGGGATGGCGGACGATAAGGCCGAAATCCCGGTCGATATCCTCGGCAAAGGCATCCTCGGCGCCTCCGTTCCGCAGGAGCTTGACGGGCTTTCCCAGCGTGAGGCAGCCGGCCCGGTAGCGCTCGAAATAATCCCCGCCGCCGTGGAGCCACTGATCGTACATATCGTCCAGCGCGTCTATCAGCCGGGCACAGAGAACGGCGCGGTCAACGGGTCGGCCCAGATACTGCATAAGGCTCTCCGCCATCGGGCGCACCTCCGGGGAAAAATCCTCCGGGGCGTGGTTTGCGTTCACGCCGATGCCCGTAATGACGTATTGCAGCGCGCCGGTCTCGCCCTCCACGGCCATTTCCGTCAGGATGCCGCAGAGCTTTTTCCCGCCGAGGACAATATCGTTTGTCCACTTGATGCCGGGGCGGACGCCGGCCGCGGCCTCGATGCCGTCGCACACGGCCACCGCCACATAAGCGGTAAAGCTCAGCGTCCGGGCAGGGGGGACGTCGGGCCGGTAAAGCATGGTGAGATATATGCCCTTGTCCCTCGGCGACTGGAAGGAGCGGCCAAGCCGTCCGCGCCCGCCGGTCTGCTGGTTCGCAACAATGGCGGTTCCGTCCGCGCCGCCGTTCATGGCGAGCGCTTTGGCGTAATTGTTCGTGGAATCCACCGTGTCCAGACAGATGAGCCGTTCCCCGTCCCGAGGCCGGGACAGATGGGGGAGGATGCAGCCTGCCGTCAGCCGGTCGCCGTCGGACACAAGACGATAGCCGCGCCGGGGCGCGGCCTGAATATCGCAGCCGTCCTCCCGCAGGGCGGCGACGGCCTTCCACACCGCCGCGCGGCTGACGCCCAGACGGGCGCTCATCTCCTCGCCGGATATATAGCTTCCCGCCTGCGCCGTCAGCAGAGCCAGTACCTGTTCCTTCACCGCAGAGCCTCCCTTGTCGCCTTTTTCTTAAAGTCTACCGCGCGGCGGAGAAAATGTAAACCTTTTTCTGGTTTTTGTTGACATTTATTCCCGCATATTGTAAACTAGTTTTAAAATCTGGTTTACAAAAGGTGGTCATTATGGCAAAACAGATACCCGTGCGGGAGCTGGTGCTTACCGCGCTCATGGCCGCGCTCACGGCCGTGGGGGCTTTTCTCCGCGTGCCTACGCCGTGGTCGGCGTTTTCGATGCAGGTGTTTTTCGTGTTTCTGGCCGGGGCGCTGCTGGGGCCGAAATACGGGGCGCTTTCCCAGACGGTGTATGTGGCGCTGGGGCTGGTGGGCGTTCCCGTGTTTGTCGGCGGCGGCGGGCCGACGTATATCCTCCAGCCGACATTCGGCTTTCTTTTGAGCTATATTCCCGCGGCGGCGCTGGTGGGGCGCCTGTGCCGCCGGACGGAGAGGCCGGGCTTTTGGCGCATCGCCGCGGCATGCCTTGCGGGGCTTTGCGTCATATACGCCGTCGGACTGCCGTATATGGGGCTGATACTGAACCTTTATCTGGATCAGGGCATGAGCGTGGGACAGATACTGATGAGCGGCATGGTGCTGTTCCTGCCCTATGACGCGGTGAAGATCGTACTGGCCGGCGTGCTGGCAAAGGCGCTTATCCCCGTGATCGGTCATATACGCTCCGGCCGCGCCGCGGGCTGATGTCCCGTCAGGCAAGGCCCCGGCTGTTTGCAGTCTTACTTTCGCACGGCTGGACTTTTCTCTCCGCGCGATCCCTGTTTTCCGACGGGGGCGCGCGGCATATTTTTACGCTCCCCGGTTAGTATAATCAAAAAGGAGGGGGAGCATGGACATTTTCAAGCTTGTCCTGACGACTGCGCTTTCCGCGGTGACGCTGTTTATCCTCGCGAAGCTCATGGGGCATAAGCAAATCGCCCAGCTCGATTTTTTTGACTATATCATCGGGATAACGATCGGATCCATCGCGGCGGAGCTGGCCACGGAGCTGGAATCGCCGTGGAGACCTTTTCTCGCCATGGTCATTTACGGTCTCGTCGCGGTGGGCATAAGTTTTCTGATGAACAAATGGCCGCGGACGCGGAAATATATAAACGGCACCCCGACCATCATCATGGATGGCGGCAAGCTCTATCGCGAAAATATGAAAAAGGCAAGGCTCGACCTGAGCGAGTTCATGGTCATGTGCCGACAGGCGGGGTATTTTGATTTGACCGGCATCCAGACCGCCGTTTTTGAGTACAACGGCAGGCTGTCCATCCTGCCTGCCGCCGGCCGCCGCCCGCTCACGCCGTCGGACATGGAGCTCTCGCCGGAGACCGACCGCGTTTTTACGGAGCTCATCATGGACGGGCGGATACTGGAGGGGAACCTGAAACGGCGGGGGCTCGACAGGAGCTGGCTTGACCGGCAGATGAAAAATCAGGGCTACGACAGCGCCAGGGAGGTCTATCTTGCCCTGTGCGACGAAAAAAACGACCTTATCATATATTCCGGCCAATAAAAACGGGGCGCGTCGGCCCGGTCATATCAGACCCCTGCTCCGCAAAAGCCACAGCCAGAAGGTCAGCGTAAAGGCGCTCAAAAGCGTTGTGAGCATGACGGCGCTGGAGGACAGGATCCCGTCGTGGCCCATGTTCCGGGCCATGACATAGCTGCTGACCGTCGTGGCGGAGCCCAGCATGACGAGGATGGCGACGAGCTTTTCGTCCCGGAAGCCGAGATACACCGCCAGCGGCAAAAACACCGCGCAGAAGCCCACGAGCTTTATGGCCGCCGCCGCCACGGACGGCCCCAGCTTCCCAAACGCCTTTTTGATATCGAACGCCGCGCCCATCGCCATAAGCCCAAGAGGGGTCGAAACGCTCCCGAGGCTCGAGGCGGTTTTTTCCAGGATCGCGGGCATGGGGATGTGCAGCGCCGACCACAGAAGGCCGGCGGCGATACCCAGAATGATGGGGTTTGTGACGACGCCTTTCGCTGTCTGTTTTAAAAGCGCGCCGTCGAGGCGGCCCCTGTCCGGCCGAAAAAAGGACAGGACCACCACGGCCATGATATTATACAGCGGGACGCTTCCGATGATCATAAGCGGAGCCATGCCCGCGTTGCCGTAGATATTCGTGATGAACGCGATGCCTAAAATGGCGGCGCTGCTGCGGTAGGCCGCCTGAATGAACTCGCCCCGGATGCCCCTGTCCCGCCAGAGGAGGGACACGCCCGCCGCCGCCGCGATGCTCACAAGGGTCACGCCGAAGCAGAAAAGGACGAACCGCGTGTCCCATGCTTCGGAAAAATCCACCGTGGCAAGCTCCTCGAACAGCATTACGGGGAGCGTCACCTGAAACACGAACGTATTGAGCTTTGACGCAAGATCCTCGCTGAAAATGCCAAGCTTCCGAAATACGAGACCCAGCACCATCATAAGAAACACAGGGACGGTGGCGTTCAAGCTGAATATGAGATCTTCCATACGCGCCTCCCTACGCCGCGTCCGCGCCGCAGGCCGCGGCTGTGGTATCCCGCCGCTGTGTCATCGCGTCCGCCTGCGCAGAGGACAGCCCCGGGAAAACCACGGGAATGTCAGCGGCCATACCAAAACGGCGAACAGCACCACGATGCAGTAACGCACCGCATGGGCCGCGCCGTGGCCGCCGAACAGCGCCAGAAGCGGCGCTTTCAGACCCGCCCGCAGCGCCACGACCACGGCAAGCCCCGACACGACCTTCAGTATCTGCGCCCACCAGGGGGCTTTTGTCTCAAAGCGTATGTACCGGCGCTCTATGGGCGAGGCTATCAAGACCCCTGCCGCGCAGCCGAGCATGGTATAGAGGTTTTTCACAGCCTCGGTCAGGTTTTCCCCGTCCACGTCCGCCGCCCATGGGCGCAGATCTACATACAGCGCCGCGAAAAGGGCCAGCGCCGTAGCGGCGGCGAACACGATGGTGATATACCGGGGCTTTTCCGCGCTTTTCCGGAACAGGGGATAGAGCCCGAACACCAGCGCCGCGCCCATCGCCAGCGCGGCTCCCACGTCCGCCGGGGTATGTACGCCGAGGTACATCCGGGAAAAGCTCACCAGCACGATCAGCGCGACGCATATCCACCGCACGGCTTTGCGCTTCGCAGAGCGGGCGATGCCGCCGCCGATGCCCGTCACGTTCTGGGCGTGACCGCTGGGGAAGGAGTAACCGCCCGCGTCGGCCCGGGCGCTCTCCACGATGGTAAAATCCGGATCCCGCACCCACGGACGGGGTATCTGACAGAGTATTTTCAGAAACTGGTTAAGCACCGTCCCGACGATGCCGACAGCCATGAGGTAATAGCCGTCCGTTTTCTTTACGCACCAGAACACGATGACGGCCGCGCCGATGAGGAACCACTCGCTGCCGAAAAACGTGAACGCGGAAAATACGGCGTCCAGCACCGGCGTCCGAATGGATTCCAGGACATATAGGAAGTTCATGCTGTTCCCTCCTGTAAAAAACAACTTAAGGCAACACTGCAAAACAAGCGGCAACACCTGTGCCGCTTGCCTGAGCTTTGGGATTTTTGCCATTGCCGCATTTCCCGGACACGAGTAAAAC
>CAZEXC010000113.1:0-4605 GCA_964516625.1 uncultured Oscillospiraceae bacterium
CCTGCGCGGTGAAGATGTTGCAGGGGCGGTGCATGTTGACGCTGCGGTAGTAGTTCGGCAGGTCTACGGGGATGAACATCGCGTTGCGCATCTTATGCGCCTTGCGGTAGCTGGGGCCGTAAAAGTAGTTGGCGCAGTTGATATGGCCGTCCATGCCCGGGGTCGTCAGGAAGGGATAGTCGCCGATGCGGCTTTTGTAGACGATGACGTTCTCCACGCGATCCGCGATCTCGTGCAGACGGCCGAAAAGCGTCGTCGGCTCGTTGTAGTTGTTGGAGCACCAGATAACGTCGCCGGACTGGATAAGGTCGAGCGCCTGATCTACCGTTCCCTTTTTGGATTCGTAAATCTTTTTGTAATCTTCGTAAGTATAGGCCATATTCTTCTCTCCGTATCAAAAAATAGATTGTTTTAGAGCGTCGCGCTGCACTCCCTATTATACCAAACCGCGTCGGTTTTGCAAGAGCTTCCTTCCAAATAATACCGCGCCAGCGTTTCCCGCTCGCCCGGGCCGACGCCGAGAACCAGCGCCAGAAAATTTATGACGGAGCCGTATTCCATTCGGACGCAGTCGAGGTAATATTTTGCGTTTTCCTCAAAAACGCAGAAAAACTCTCTGGCCACGGCCAGCTCCCGGGGAGAACGCTTTTCGGCGGCATAGGCGTCAAGCTGTCTTTGGGCAAAGCGGTTCGTGAGGAGATATTCCCCGACGGCCGCCTCTTCGTCAAAGCCCAGCGCCGTCAGCAGCAGCATGGCGGCCGCGCCGGTGCGATCCTTGCCCTGCGTACAGTGCCACAGGACGGGCTTTCCCCCGGAGGCAAGCAGTATCTCGAAAAACCGCGCGTACGCCTCGTGAGCCTCGACCGACAGGGCGAGATAGCGGTACAGCTCCCGAAACATCGCGTGCGTGTTCTCCGGGGTGTACTCGCCGCCTCCGAACTGCTCAAGCAGTCTGCCGAGATCCGGCAGCGCGGGCAGATGGTAATACGCCGCGCCGGGCACGTCCCTGTCCGGGCTGCGGCGCGCCTCCGCTTCGTCGCGGAAATCCACGACGGCGCAAAGGCCGATATTTTCGAGCGTTTTTATATCGCCGTCCGATGCGTCCGCGAGCGTCCCCGCGCGGAAAAGAAGCCCCTCCCGCACCTGCGCGCCGTCCTCCCGGACAAGGCCGCCCAGCTCGCGGACGTTTTCTATCCCTTCAAAATCCCATGCCATTTATGTATTTCCTTCCCTCGCTTCATAGCTTTGGCAGTACTCGCGCACGCAGCACCCATCGCACCGGGGCGAACGCGCGGTGCAGACCGCCCGCCCGTGGTGGACAAGGCGATGGCAGAAGTCGGAGCATTTTTCCGCCGGAAGGATGGCGCGCAGCGCCGTCTCTATCTTCGGCGGGTCCTTCATATCGTCCACAAGCCCCATGCGGTTGGAAAGGCGGATGCAGTGAGTGTCCACCACCACGGCCCCCGGCCTGTGATACACATCGCCGAGGATGAGGTTGGCGCTTTTGCGCCCCACGCCGGGCAGCTTCAAAAGCTCGTCCATACTGTCCGGCACCACGCCGCCGAAGTCCTCGACCAGCATTTTGGCCGCGCCCACGATGTCCCTCGCCTTGCCGTGGTAAAAGCCGCAGGAATGGATATAGGGCTCAACGTCCTCCGGCGACGCCTGCGCCATAGCGGCGGCGGTGGGATAGCGCGCGAAAAGCGCGGGGACGACCATATTTACCCGCTCGTCCGTACACTGCGCCGCCAGACGCACGCTTACCAGAAGCTCCCACGCCTCGTTATAATCCAGCGTACACGCGGCAAGAGGGTACTCCCGCTCCAGCGCCTCGATGATTGCCGCCACCTGCTCTGCCGTTCTCATAGCCCTGCCAGCCTCTCTTTTTATCTTCCCGACGGCGGCATGACGCGATCCACGGCGCGCACACCGCCCCATCCTGCCGATCTCTTTTGAAATCTTACCACGTCATGTTGCAAATTCCAAGAGGTTTCTATATAATTTAAGGAAGCGGAAGTAAAGGACTGAAAGCTTATGTATCGCCCTCTCGCAGACGAGCTGCGCCCGCAGGAGCTCGACGAGGTATTCGGCCAGGAGCATATTCTCGCCCCCGGCGGCATGCTCCGCCGCATCGCGGACAGCGGCCATATCCCCAATATGATATTTTACGGCCCCTCCGGCACGGGAAAGACCACCGTGGCGCGCATCATCGCCAGGCGCACGAACCGCCCGCTCCGGCGGCTGAACGCCACCACCGCGACGCTGGCGGACATAAAGGCCGTGATTGAGGAGCTTGACACGTTCCTTGCCCCGGAGGGCGTGCTGCTGTATCTCGACGAGATACAATACTTCAACAAAAAGCAGCAGCAGTCGCTTCTGGAGTTCATCGAAAACGGCAAGATAACGCTTATCGCATCCACCACGGAAAACCCGTATTTCTGCGTGTTCAACGCCATCCTGTCCCGCAGCACGGTGTTCGAGTTCAAATCTCTCGCCCCGGCGGACGTCAAAAAGGCGCAGGAGCGCGTTTTGCGGCTTCTGCGCGAGCGCGACGGCGTTTCCATCGAGCTGGAGGACGGCGTCGCCGACTATATCGCCGCCGCCTGCGGCGGGGACGCGCGGAAAAGCATCAACACGCTGGAGCTGCTCTATTCCACCGCCGTTCCCGGCGAAAACGGCCTGCTCTTTACCATGGCGGACGCCAAAGCCGTCACCCAGCGCAGCTCCATGCACTATGACCGGGACGGCGACGAGCATTTCGACATCCTCTCCGCGCTTATGAAATCCATGCGCGGCTCCGACCCGGACGCGGCGGTGCACTATCTGGCGCGCTTTCTGGAGACCGGCGACCTTCTCGGCGCGTGCCGCCGCATCCTGTGCTCCGCCAGCGAGGACGTCGGCCTTGCCTACCCGCTGGCCGTCCCCATCGTGAAGGCGTGCGTGGACTCCGCCCTGCAGCTCGGTCTTCCCGAGGCTCGGCTGCCTCTGGCGGAGGCGGTCATCTTCCTGTCCACCTGCCCGAAGTCGAACTCCGGCTATATGGCCATTTCCGCGGCTATGGAGGACGTGAAGGCGGGCAAGGCCGGGCCCATCCCCCGCGAGCTGCAAAACGTCCACGCCGACGGCGCGGGCTTTGAGCGGGAGCAGGGCTACCTTTACCCCCACGATTATCCCGGTCACTGGGTTCGGCAGCAGTATTTGCCGGACAGCCTCCGCGAGGCGCGCTACTACACCTTCGGCGAAAACAAAACCGAGCAGGCCGCGAAAAAATATTGGGAGCTCGTAAAGGGAGAGGCTTAAAGGACGCGGCCCTTCACGGTGGAAATAATCTCCCGCGCCCGGAGAACCTGATCGGAGCGGATGTTCAGCGTCAGACGCGCCTGCCCGGCGGACGCGGCGTTCCGTTCCATGACCGCCCGGGAATGGAGGACGGCGGCGTACATCTCCCCGGCGGAGATGCCGTCCGTCACGGCAAGGCCGTAGCTCGGGCTCATGTCGAGAAGCGGCATATCGGATCGGGCTTTCCTGTCCGGCGCTTTCAGCTCTGAAATGGAATACTCAATCCCGCTGCGGCGCAGGCGCATGAGCGCCAGATCCGCCCCGTCCCTGTCATCGAATACCGCTGTAAGCTGCGTTGTCAATGCAATCACCCCTTTGGCATATAAGCGGAACCGCGCGGTTCCGCCTATAGATTACCCCAAATGAAGGAGGAAAATACCATGCGCTATGAAGGCGACATTTATCGCCCCCCGGGGGAGTGGAAAAGCTATTTGCTCCAGTGTACCGTGGGCTGCTCCAACAACACCTGCACCTTCTGTTCCATGTATAAATCAAAGCGCTACCACGTCCGCCCGCTGGAGGACGTGCTGGAGGACATCGAAATGGCGAAAGCCACATGGTACAGGGAAACGGAAACGGTGTTTCTTTGCGACGGCGACGCCATAAACCTGCCGATGGACTATATCCTCGCGGTGCTGAAGGCGCTGTACGCGGCCTTTCCCCGCCTGCGGCGCGTGACGACCTACGCCGGGCCTCTGTCCACCCTGCGCAAAACGCCGGAGGAGCTGGAAACCATCCGCAAGGCGGGTCTGAACCGAACCTATCTCGGCGTGGAAACCGGGGACGACGCGCTTTTGAAGCATGTACGCAAGGGCGTCGGCGCGGACGGGATGCTCGAGGCGGGTCAGCGTCTTGTGGCGGCGGGGTTTGACCTCTGGGCCATCATCATAACGGGTCTCGAGGGAGGCGGCCGGGACGCTCTGGAGCGAAACGCCGGCCTCACCGCGAAGATGATAAACGAAATGCGCCCGAAGCATCTGTCCTCCATGACCCTTATGGCCATCGAGGGGACGCCCCTCTATCAGGAGGTGCAGGAGGGAAAGCTCACGCTGCAAACGCCGTTTGAAACGCTTCTGGAAACCCGCGAGCTCGTGCGGCAGATAGAGCTGTCGGGGCTCCATTACACCTCGAACCACGCGTCCAACTACCTGCCCATCAAGTGTACCCTCAAGGAGGATCGCGGCAAGGTCATGGCGGAGCTCGACGACATTATCGCCAGAGAGGACTCCTCCCGCCTGCGGGACGAAATGTACCGCGGACTGTAAA
>CAZEXC010000114.1:0-4422 GCA_964516625.1 uncultured Oscillospiraceae bacterium
GATGCTTATACCTGTTAGATGAAGACGCGGCCCGTTTGGTTCATGGAAAGAGGGAAAAAGGCTAAAAAATATTTTTATAAGCGCGGAACGCCGCGGGGACGGCGTAGGTATCCCGCCGTTCGGCCTCGTCCGCCCACACAAAGCGCGGCGGGGCGGCGGCGCACGATATGCGAAAGCCGGTCATGTGCCACTCAAGATGAGTGAAGATATGGACGGCCTCGCCGCAGGGGGCGGCCTCCGTCGGCTCGCAGCCCCATTTCCGCGCAAGCTCCATGGCGGCGTCGGCGGAGAGCTCTCCCTCGACGTTGGGAAATTCCCACAGACCCGCGAGAAGCCCCCTGTCCGGCCTCTTCCGCAGGGCGGCGCGCCCGCCGCAGACGAGGATCAGCACCGTCCGCTTTTGGACGCGGCGGGGCCGCTTTTCCGGCATGATGGGAAAGTCTGTCTGCCGTCCTGCGGCGCGTGCCGCGCATATGCCCGCCAGAGGGCATAGCCCGCAGTCCGGCGTGCCGGGGGTGCAGACCGTTTCCCCCAGCTCCATGACAGCGGACGTGAACGCCCCGCACCGATCCGCGGGGTACTGCCGCCGCAGCGCCTCGCGGAAGGCGGTTTTTACGCGGCCGCTGCCGATGCTGTCCCCGCAGCAGGAAAGCCGCGCGCATATACGAAGGACGTTCCCGTCCACGGCCGGCTCCGGAAGGCCGAAGGCGATGGACGCGATGGCCCCGGCGGTATAATCCCCGACGCCGGGAAGCGATCGAAGGGCGTTCACGTCCGCGGGAAGCTCGCCGCCATAGCGCTCCATGACGATGCGCGCGGCCTTGTGGAGGTTTCTCGCCCGGGAGTAGTAGCCCAAGCCCTCCCAGAGCTTCAGGACGGCGTTTTCCTCCGCCTCCGCAAGGGATCGCACGGTGGGCAGCGCGTCCATAAAGCGCGTGAAATACCCCTTTGCCGCTTCAATGCGGGTCTGCTGGAGCATGATCTCCGACACCCATACCCGGTAAGGGGTGACGTCCTGCCGCCAGGGGAGCGGGCGGGCGTTCTCGTCGTACCAGGGCAGGAGCGCCCCGGCGATACCGTCAGGAAGCACGATCGTTGTCTCCTTTTTTATAAGGTAAGTCAATTTAACCACGTCCGCGCCGTTCGGTCAAGGGCGGCAAAATGTGACAGAAACATGACAAAGTATGTCAAAAAGGGAAAACTCATTGCTTTTTCCGCTTTCGGCGTGTATGATTTAGAAAATGTCTGTTCCCCCGGCGCGAAGCCGTCGGCAAGGAGTTGGTATAACGGGTGCGGGATCCATGCCTCTTGCCGTGTCGGCAGGGGCTTTTTTTCAGGGGAAAGCAAAGACGGAAAAGGAGAAAGAGAGAAATGAATCTTATCTACGGAATCAAGGACAAACCGAAATTCGGGCAGATCGTGCTGTTCGCCATCCAGCAGCTTCTGGCCATCATGGCGGCGACCATCGCGGTGCCCGCCGTCGTAAACTCCAGCTGCGGCACGGAGCTGACCGCCTCCGCCGCTATCTTCGGCGCGGGCATCGGCTCTATCGTGTACCTGCTGTTTACGAAGAGCTCCAGCCCGGTGTTCCTCGGCTCCTCCTTCGCGTTCATCGGCTCCATGATGAGCGCCTTCGGCGGCGCGGCATCCATGGCCGTGGGCTATTGGGGGCTTATCATCGGCGCGGCTATGGCGGGCATTGTATATGTGATCATCGCCATCGTCATCAAGTTCTGCGGCGTGAAGTGGATAGACAAGCTCATGCCCCCGGTCATCATCGGGCCCACCGTCGCTATCATCGGCCTCAGCCTTGCGGCAAACGCCGTCGGTGATCTGACGAGCACCAGCGCGGAGGGCGGCTCCACCTATGTGGCCCTGATCTGCGGCCTTATCACGCTGGCCGTGACCATGCTCGCGTCTACCTACGGCAGGAAAAACGTAAAGCTCATTCCCTTTATCATCGGCATCCTGGCGGGCTACGCCGCCGCGTCGATATTCGCCCTCATCGGCAAGGCCACGGGAAACGACGCCCTCGTCGTCATCGACTACAGCGCCTTCGCGGGCTGCGGCATCGTAGCGCTGCCGGACTTTACGTTCATGCTGGGCGGCTCCCTGAGCGACGTGACCGGCACATATATCCTGACGCTGTTTACCGCCTATGTCCCTGTGGCGTTCGTCGTCTTTGCCGAGCATCTGGCCGACCATAAGAACCTCAGCTCCATCATCGGAACAGACCTTCTGGAGGAGCCCGGCCTTACCCGCACGCTTCTGGGCGACGGCATCGGCTCGTTTGCCGGGGCGATCTTCGGCGGCTGCCCCAACACCACCTACGGCGAGTCCATCGCCTGCGTCGCCATCACCCGCAACGCCTCCACCGTCAGCATCTGGGGCGCGGCGATCCTGTGCGTCATCGTGTCGTTCATAAGCCCTCTCATGGCCTTTTTGCAGACCATCCCCTCCTGCGTCATGGGCGGCGTGTGCGTGGCGCTGTACGGCTTCATCGCCATGTCCGGCTTCAAGATGGTGCAGAAGGTCGATCTGAACAAGAACCGCAACCTGTTCGTCGCGTCCATCATCTTCATCACCGGCGTCGGCGGCATGAGCCTTACCATCGGCGCGGTGGAGATACGCACCGTCGCGTGCGCGCTTATCCTCGGCATTCTGGCAAACGTCATGCTCTCCAAGGAGAAGGATGAGGACGAAGCGGAGGAAAAATCCGCCGAATAAACGGCGAAACCACGGCATTTCCCCGATCCGGCTCCGCGGGCCATCTGTGGGGCCAGATCGTTTTGTTCCCACCTCTACGGCTTACGTCATCTTATCGAACCGCGCGGCTTTTTTCCAAAAAGAGCCGGTAACAAATTATCTACATTTTATTCATATATTTCCGTAGAAATCCTGCCTGCCGCGGGGTACATTATAATCATAAGATGATAAGCAGCGATTCGGGAGGCTTTCGGTATGAATGAAGAGAACGATACCTTTTCCCGGGATAACGAGGGCCGGGCGACGCCCGCGCAGCCGGATTATACGGTTCCGCCGGAGGAGCGCGTGTGGACGCGATACGACGGGGTCGGCTCGGAACCGGCTCCGGCGTCTGCGCCCGAGCCCCGCAGGAAGGGGAAAAAGCCCCGCAAGCCTTTGGGCGTCGGCGCCATCGTCGCGATCTGCGTCGTGTGCGCCATCGCGGCGTCCACCCTTGCCGCGGGCGTTACCTATGTCGTCCTGTCCCGCGGCGGCGCTGTCAGTGAAGCTGTCGAGTCTATCTCTCCCACGCCGCCGCCCGTCATCTCCACCTCCGCGTCGGAGAATACGGCAAATGAAAACGCCACATATATCTACGAGATCGCCAAGCAGCAGGTCGTGGGCATCACGATGGAAATAACCTACGGCTATAATATTTTCGGTCAGGCTACCGCGGCCAGCGTATCCGGCTCCGGCGTCATCATCACCGAGGACGGCTATATCCTCACAAACTACCACGTTATCGAGGAGGCCAGCGAGAGCGGCTATCAGCCGACGGTCATGATGTATGACGAGACGAGCTACGACGCGGAGATCGTCGGCTTTGACGAGGACAGCGATATCGCCCTTTTGAAGATAGATGCCGACGGTCTGAACGCCGCGGAGCTCGGCGATTCCTCCGACCTTGCCGTCGGCCAGACCGTGTACGCCGTCGGGAACCCCCTCGGCGAGCTTGCCTACACGATGACGAGCGGCATGGTATCCGCCACCGACCGCGCCATCACCACGGAAAGCGACGTCGCCATCAATATGTTCCAGATCGACGCGGCGATCAACTCCGGCAACTCCGGCGGCCCGGTATATAACACCGGCGGCCAGGTCGTCGGCATCGTCACGGCGAAGTATTCCGCCACCGGCGTCGAGGGGCTTGGCTTTGCGATCCCCATCTCCGACGCGGCGCACATCGCAAACCAGATCCTTGAGTTCGGTTACGTCACGGACAAGGCGAGCCTCGGCGTCGCCACCAAGACCGTGTCGTCCTCCGTCGCGAGATATTACAACATGGTCGAGGGCGCGTATATCAACAGCATCGATCCCGGCTCCGCCGCCGAGAACGCGGGTCTCCAGACGGGCGATATCATCACCGCGCTGGACGGGCAGGCGGTCGCCGGCGCAAGCGAGCTTACCTCCATGCTCAAGCAGTACCACGCCGGGGACACGGCGGAGATCACCGTCTGGCGCAGCGGAAGCGAGCTTACCCTTTCCGTCACCTTCGACGAGCGTCTGCCCGACGAGGACGAGGACGAAAGCGCCTCCGGCGAGATGGATGATTCGTATCAGTACTACAGCGACATGGAGGATCTCTTCCGCCAGTTCTTTGGCTTCGGATATTAAAAGGAACGGGCCGCACGATCACCGGCACAGGAGCGTTCCAAAATAAAAAGAGGCGCTGCCTCA
>CAZEXC010000115.1:0-4356 GCA_964516625.1 uncultured Oscillospiraceae bacterium
CCGCGGCAAGGCCCTTTCAGTCCAGAACGGAAAAGCTGACCCACTTGTCGCTGCGGAAGCGGATGCGGAAGCAGATGTTGCGCACGAGCCAGTCGGTACACCAGCCGATCCATACGCCCCAGAGCCCCGCGCCGGTGAAGCGGCACAGATACCAGCTCATTCCCACGCGGAACACCCACATGCTGACGGTGCTGACCCACATGGCAAAGGACACGTCCCCCGCCGCGCGCAGACCGTTGGGAAGCGTGAACGCTTTCGGCCACAAAATCAGCTTGAGCGCGCATGTGAACCATGTAAGCTGACAGGCAAGGCGCGCGCCCTCGCTCGACAGCGCCGAGAGCCTTACTACGAAGATGACGGAGCCGGAAAGCAGAACGCCGGTAGCGAGAACGGCCAGCGTGGAGATGCGCGTAAAAATCTTTGTATACCGCCGAACCTCGTCCGGCCGTCCACGGCCCATGCACTGGCCGGCAACGGTCATGAGCCCCGTGCCGACAGCCTGAGCGGGCATGGTGCCGAACGTCTCCAGCGTCACGACGATGGCCTGCGCGGCGATGGCGGTCGTGCCGAGGATGGAAACCGTGCTCTGCACGACGAGCTTGCCGAACTGGAACATCCCGTTTTCCACGGCGCTGGGAAGTCCGATGCGGAGGATGCGCCGTATCATAGGGCGGTCGGGCGCCATGTCCCG
Source organism: uncultured Oscillospiraceae bacterium (assembly GCA_964516625.1). GTDB lineage: Bacteria > Bacillota > Clostridia > Oscillospirales > Oscillospiraceae > CAJOIG01. The sequence goes on from CAZEXC010000115.1 coordinate 692, forward strand.
GAAGCCGCGAAGGGTAATGACCTGTCCCGGCTTATGCAGACATATCACCATGAACGCGGCGCTGAGGATGCGGCTGCAAAGGGTCGCCAGCGCCGCGCCCATGACCCCCATGCCGAGGCCGAATATCAAAAGGGCGTTGCCGGCGATGTTCAGGATATCCGCGGCCATGGCCACGAGCATGGGCAGCCGGGAGTTCCCCGTCGCCCGGAAAAGGGCGGCGCTGGTGGTGTACAGACCCAGAAAGGGGTAGCTCAAAGCGGTTATGAGAAGGTATACGTCCGCCGCCTCCATGACGGCGGCCTCCACGCGCCCGAAGATAAGGCGCAGGAGCGGCCCGCGCAGGAGCGCCGCCGCCGCGCACAGGAAAAGGGAGATAACAAGGCTTGCAAGCGTCACCTGATGAGCGGCCTTGTTCGCGTTTTTCGGATCCTCCCGTCCTATGTACTGGGCGCACACGATGGTGCCGCCCGCGGCCAGAGCGGAAAAAAAGTACACTACCAGCAGGTTTATGGAGTCTACCAGCGACACGCCGGACACGGCGGCTTCCCCCACGACGGATACCATGAGCGTGTCCGCCACGCCCATGATGCCGGTCAGCACCTGCTCTATAATGAGCGGGATCAGCAGCTTCCGAAGCGATTTCTTATCAAACAGCACGGCCCTCCGGCCTCCTTTTTCATCACGTTCCTATTATAGGGCGCTTTTTTGTAATTGCAAGCGGCGCGGGCGCGCCTTTTTCGTTGCAAGCCCCGCGCCGGTCTGGTATAATGGCCCCATGGACGATTTTACGAAAAATTACATACAGGCGCGGCGGGAAGTCATCAAACGGAGCTTCCCGCATTTGAACGGCCGCCAGATGGAAGCGGTCATGGCGACCGAAGGGCCGCTGCTTATCCTCGCAGGCGCGGGAAGCGGCAAAACCACCGTTCTCATAAACCGCATCGCGAACCTTATGAAATACGGCCGGGCCTCGGACAGCGAGCTTCTGCCGCCGGAGGCGGACGAAAAGGCGCTTTCCGTCATGCGGGCGTATCTCGCCGGGGATGAAAGCGCCCGGCGCGAAGCGGAGCGCTTCGCGGCGCTGGAGCCGGTGGAGCCGTGGCGCATTCTGGCCATCACGTTTACGAACAAGGCGGCGGGGGAGCTGAAGCAGCGCCTCGGCCATATGCTCGGCCCGGCGGCGGAGGACGTGTGGGCAAGGACGTTCCACTCCGCGTGCGTGCGCATCCTGCGGCGGGACGCGGAAAAGCTCGGCTATCCCGCAAGCTTCACGATCTATGACGCCGCCGACAGCGTGGCGGTGATGAAGCGCATCATAAAAGAGCAGGATAAGGACGAAAAAATGTACCCGCCCAAATGGGCGCTCGGCGTTATCGAAAGAGCCAAGGACAAGCTCCAGTCCCCGGAGGCTCTTGCCGCTGTCGCGGAGCGGACGGGCGATATCCGCTTGCAGGGGGCGGCGGCGCTTTATAAGGGCTATGCCGAGCGGCTTTTCCGGGCCGGAGCCATGGATTTCGGGGATCTCATCTATAACACCGTCCGTCTTTTGCAGGAATTTCCCGACGTGCGGGAATATTACCAGCGGAAGTTCCGCTATGTGCTTGTCGACGAGTATCAGGACACGAACCATTTACAGTATCTGCTGGCGAGCCTTCTGGCGGGCGGGCGCGAGAACATCTGCGTCGTGGGCGACGACGACCAGTCCATCTACGCTTTCCGCGGCGCCACCATAGAAAATATCCTGTCCTTTGAAGGCCAGTACAAAAGCGCCCGGGTCATCCGGCTGGAGCAGAACTACCGCTCCACGGGGCATATTCTTGACGCGGCCAACGGCGTCGTGGCGCATAACACCGGCCGCAAGGGGAAAAAGCTCTGGACAGAGGCCGGCGACGGCGAGCGCATCACGCTGTATGTGGCGAAAAACGAAGAAGACGAGGCTCAGTACATCGTGCGCCAGATCCTGCAAGCGGTGCAGGATGGAGCCGAGCTGCGCGACCACGCGGTGCTTTACCGGCTCAACGCCCAGTCCCGCGCCATCGAACAGGCATTTCTGCGAAACGGCATCCGCCCCCGCATCGTCAAGGGGAACCCCTTCTTTGAGCGGGCGGAGATCAAGGACCTCATGGCGTATTTCTTCGTGCTTTTGAACCCGGCGGACGAGCTCCGCCTGCTGCGCATCATAAACGTCCCCGCCCGGGGCATCGGCGCAGTGACGGTGGAAAAGGCCCGCTCCGTCGCGGCGCAGAACCGTATCCCGCTGTTTACGACCCTGTCTCTGGCCGGGCAGTTCCCGGAGCTGTCCCGCGCGGCGGAAAAGCTTGGGAGCTTTGTCTCCATGATGAACGAGCTGTCCAAAATGACGCAGACGGCGACGCTGGAGGAGCTTTACGACGCGCTGCTGGATAAGACCGGCTACGCCCGCGCGCTTCAGGCGGAGGGCTCCGAGGAAAGCCTCAACCGGCTGGAAAATATCCGGGAGCTGAAAAGCTTCATAGCCACCCATGTCAGGCAGACCGGCGACGATACGCTGGCGGGCTTTCTTGACGAGGTGAGCCTGTATACCGATCTGCAAAACGTCCGGGAGGACGAAAATACCGTCACGCTCATGACGGTCCATTCGGCCAAGGGTCTGGAATTTCCCACAGTGTTCATCGCCGGTATGGAGGAGGGCGTTTTCCCCTCCGTCCGCGCCATCGGCGAGGAGGATCAGATGGAGGAGGAGCGGCGGCTTGCGTATGTGGCCATCACCCGGGCGAAAAAGCGGCTTTTCATCACCTGCGCCCGCCAGCGCATGGTGTTCGGCCAGACTGCCTACCACCGCGTCAGCCGCTTTGCCGACGAGATACCGCCGGAGCATATCGACAGGCCGTACACGGAGCTGAAGCCGTCTTATACGGACTTCGATTTCGACGACGTGCCCCGCGCCCCGGCCAAGACAGCGCGGACGCCGCAGCGGACGGCCATCATGCCGCCGAAAGGAAGGCCGCAGGCGGCCATGCTCGACATAAAGCCCGGCGACCGCGTCAGTCACAGCGCCTTCGGCGAGGGTACCGTTCAGAAGATGACCGCCATGGGCGGCGACTTTTTCGTGGAGCTGGAGTTTGACGGCATCGGAACAAAAAAGGTCATGCTCAAGGCCGCGTCCCGGTATATGAAAAAGCTCTAAAACCGCCTTTCGGACGGAAAAGCAGCCGGAACGCATAACGTCCCGGCTGTCGTAAGTCTGGCGGTTTACATGTGCTCTTTCGCGTATTCGCGGATACGGTCAAAGCTCTCGTCGCTCAGGTCGTGCTCGACCTTGCAGGCGTCGCGGTAGGCGGTGTCCTCGCTCACGCCGAGCTTCATAAAGCACGCGGCGAGAGTCTGGTGCCGCTCGTACATACGCAGGGCGATCTCCCTGCCCTTATCCGTCAGATAGATGAAGCGGTCGGCGTCCCGCCGGATATAGCCGTTTTCCTCAAGCTGCTTCATGGCGATGCTGACGGAGGGCTTTGAGTAATTCAAAGCGTTCGCCACGTCGATAGAGCGCACGAGGCCGCGCTTGAGCGACTGCATATAGATGGCTTCCAGATAATCCTCGGCGGACTCATGGATGTTCATGGCGCTTCTCCTTTCGGGGCGTCCGGGGGATGTGTATATACTATTATATAATATCACATTTTGGA
>CAZEXC010000116.1:0-4286 GCA_964516625.1 uncultured Oscillospiraceae bacterium
CGAGGTCTCCGCGGCCAAGAAGGAGGTTCCCGGCCGCCGCGGCTATCCCGGCTATATGTACACCGACCTTGCCACCATGTACGAGCGGGCGGGCCGCCGCATAGGCAAGAAGGGCTCCATCACCATGATACCCATTCTGACCATGCCGGAGGACGACAAGACCCACCCCATCCCCGACCTGACCGGCTATATCACCGAGGGGCAGATCATCCTCTCCCGCGAGCTGTACCGCAAGGGCATCCAGCCGCCGGTGGACGTTCTGCCGAGCCTGTCCCGTCTGAAGGACAAGGGCATCGGCGAGGGCAAGACCCGCGAGGATCACGCCGATACCATGAACCAGCTCTTCTCCGCTTATGCCGCGGGCAAGGAGGCCAAGGAGCTCATGACCATCCTCGGCGAGGCCGCCCTTTCGGAGACAGACAAAAAATACGCCGAATTTGCCGACGAATTTGAAGAACGTTATGTAAACCAGGGCAACCAGACCAACCGCACCATCGAGGAAACGCTCAACATCGGCTGGGAGCTTCTGAGCCTTCTGCCCCGCAGCGAGCTCAAGCGCCTGAAGCTGGAGGAGATCGAGAAATACATGCCCCAAAAGGCGGAATGAAAACCCTGTATCTGAGGTGATTTTATGCCGAAAAGTGCCGTAACGCCGACGCGGATGGTACTCAACCAGCTCAAGGGCCGGCTCCGTACTGCCAGCCGAGGCCATAAGCTCCTGAAGGACAAGCGGGACGAGGAGATGCGCCAATTCATGGACGTCGTCCGCCGCAACCGCGCCCTGCGGGAGAAGGTGGAGCGCGGACTCACGGAGGCGTTTGCCGCCATGAGCATGGCCAGCGCCGTCATGAGCCCGGAGATGCTGGAGCAGAGCCTTTTATACGCCAACCGCACCGTGGAGCTGGACGTTTCCTATAAAAACATCATGAGCGTGAACGTGCCGGTCTATGACTTCAGAACCCGCAGCGGCGCGGACATGAACGCGCTGCCTTACGGCTTTGCCCAGACCAGCGGCGAGCTGGACGACGCGCTGACCCAGCTTTACGCGGTGTTCGAGGATATGCTGGAGCTTGCCGAGGTGGAAAAGACCATGCAGCTTCTGGCGGAGGACATCGAAAAGACCCGCCGCCGCGTGAACGCGCTGGAGTACGTCATGATACCAGAGCTTCAGGAGAACATCCGCTATATCACCATGAAGCTGGCGGAAAACGAATCCTCCACAAAGGTGCGCCTGATGAAGGTGAAGGACATGGTTCTCCGGGACGCGCACAACTACCAGAGCTGACTGTCCCCGCGGCAAACAAAATAACACAAACACACCGTCCAAAGTTGACAATCGCCGGAGGCGATTGTACAATACAAGCTTTGGAAGGTGTTTTTTTATGAGGAAATGCGATATTTCGATATTGCTGGCGGGCGTTTTCTGGGGCGTGATCGGTCTGTTTACCCGGCGGCTTTCCGCGCTGGGGATGACCTCCGCCGGCGTCCTTCTCGTGCGCTCCGGGGGATGCGCCGTGCTGTTTACGGCTGCCGCGCTGATAAAAGGCCCCGCGCTTTTGAAGATACGCTGGAAAGACGTGTGGCTGTTTGTCTTTTTCGGCGCCGTGACGTTCTTTTTTACCTACTGTTATTATCAGTCCATCGACCTCGGGAGCCTGTCGGCGGCGTGCACGCTGATGTATTCCGCGCCGGTGTTCGTGATGGTACTGAGCCTGTTCGTTTTCGGCGAGAGGTTCAGCGCCCGGAAGCTGACGGCGCTTTTGTGCGCCGTCGTGGGCTGCTGCTTCGTGTCCGGCGTGCTGGAGGGGGATTCCCCGCTGAGCATGGCGGGCGTGATCTACGGCCTTCTGGCCGGTATCGGCTATGCCGTCTACAGCGTGTGCATCAAGGCCCTTTCAAACCGGGCCTATGACAGTCTGACCATCAATGCCTGCGGCTGGATCCTGTGCAGCGCCCTCGGCTTTCTCGTGTGGGGCGGCGAGCCCGCCGCGCCGGCCGTGACAGGGACAGAAAACATCCTGCTGTCGGCAGGGCTCATCGTGATATCCGGCTTTCTGCCCGCGCTTTTATACAGCGCCGGTCTCCGGGGCGAGGAGGCCGGAAAGGGCGCGGTCATGGCCTCCGTCGAGCCGGTGGTGGCATCCCTCGCGGGCTTTATCGCCTTCGGCGAAGCGCCGTCGTTCCTCGGCGCTGTCGGCATCATTCTGGTCCTTGCAGCCGTGGCTATCCTGAATCTGCGCGGGCGGGAGGCTCAGGCTTCCTCCGGGCGCAAATAGGCCGCATTATAAAAAGACAGGAAGGCCTGCCCGGGGCAGACCTTCCTGTTTTTTAAGGCTTCAGTCGATGCCGCCGAAGCCCCCGGGAGGCTCCTCGCCGGGAGCCAGATCCGCCGGGGGATCCGGGGGCATGGAGCCGTCCGCCAGATTCATGGCCTCGACGGTCTCTTCCGTTCCTTCGGCGGAAGCGGACGCTGCCGCGGGGGATACGGTCAGCGTGCCGTCGGCGTTTTCGGTGATGACGCCGTTTACGGTGCAGCCGTCGTTAATGATGAGATCGGTCACAACGGAGGTTTCGGTGACGTTCCAGACAGCGCCGTTGCAGAGCGTCACCTCCACGCCCCATATGGCGTCGTAGCCGTCGGCGTTGAGGATGTACTGGCCGTCAAACTCCGCCTCGCAGAGGGCGTTCCAGTCCTCGCAGGTATTGGAATAGATAGCGCCGGTGAGGGTGGCGGCGTCCAGCGTCAGGCGCATCTGCCGCTGATAGTCGTCGTTTATGATGTCGCCGGTCAGATCCATGTTCTTGAAGGTGAAGTCGCTGCCGGGCGCCACGTCGCCGTCGGCGATGTTGTTTACGTTGGAGTCGTTATTGATGACGGTATGGACAAGCACGCCGTTCCAGCTATCCATCACTGTGCCGTCGAGAAGAACGCTTCCCTGTGTGGACTTGGTGACGATGCAGGCGCCGGCATAGTGCTGGTTATAGGCTGCCAGCTCGTCATATCCGCCGGAGATGAGGCTCTCGTCTGTGACAAGGCTGCCGCCTTCCATATAGAGCGTGGCCTTTCTTGTGTTGGCCGCGCCGGAGCCGCCCTGATCGGGCATATGGAACTGAACGGCGGTCTGGCCGCCTATGATGGCGCTTTCAAGGGCCTCGCCGCCGTCATCCTCGGCGTAGTCCTGCCAGCTCAGCTCCCGGTCGCCGGAGGTCTTCTCCATAATAGCGCGAAGCTCCGAAGATGTGGCCTCGCTGTCGCTGGAGACAGCGTATATCTCGCCGTCGTTCGAGGCGACGATGCCGTCGGAGCTTCCCATGACGGTGCTCCCGTACAGGAACAGACGGCAGCTCGTGTCGGCGTATGCGCCGTAGCCGCTCTGACTCTGGCCGAAGCTGCGCCACGCTATAAGGTCAAGACAGTTTCGGGCCGAGTCCGTGCTCCACGCGCCCCAGGTGTGGGACACGATGGCAGACTCGTAAAGATAGGTGATGCTCTTGCCCTGAGGCTGGATGCCGCGGGCATTGCCGCTGTCGCTGCCGGTGGTCTCCAGAAGGGATCTGCGGATAATGACGACGGGCTCTTCCGTTCCCTGACTCATGCCGCCCGCGCCCGGCCCGGGCACGGTAGTGCCGCCGACCACGTCGGAATAAACCGCGCTGCGGGCCGCGCCGTCGGCAAGGATGAGCGCGTCGCGGATGCACAGATAGGTGTAGCCCTTTGCGGAAATGACGGGGCCGCAGCTGTCGGCGCTCCCGTCGTCGCCCAGAATGACGGCGCAGTCGAAGGCGTTGACGCCAAGGGCGGAAAGAAACGACGCCGCCTCGGCGGACACGGCGTGATCCTCCGCGGAGACGTTTTCGCCGTCGCCGCCGATGGTGTAAAATACGCCGGTATCCTCGCTCAGCTCGGAGTAGTAAAAGGCCGTCTCGGCGCTGTCGGACGTAAACAGGAAGCCCGAGATGCCTTCGCCGGTCTTTTCTCCGGCCTCAAAGAAGGTCAGCGAGTAACCGTCCGTCTGCTCGCTGTCCGCGTCCTCGCCGCCGTCTGTCATAACGATGGCCGCCAGAGGGCCGGTCTCCTCCTCTGACGCCGCCGCTGTCTCATCGGAGGCCTCGCCGGAGGCAAAGCCCATGACCGACAGACCCATGAGCATGGCCAGCGCAAGCAGTACCGCCAATAGTTTCTTCATAATACCTCTCCTTTCGATGCGAAATTCGTTAAACAAATATCCAACAAACCTATCATAACATATCGGGGCACGGTTTACAAGAGGGGACGGGCGCGGTAT
>CAZEXC010000117.1:0-2409 GCA_964516625.1 uncultured Oscillospiraceae bacterium
TTTACGCAAACACGCATGCTTTCGTTCTCTCGTTTTTTTACGGCTCCCGGCTCGGCCCGCACAGCTCCGCCAGCAGATTCACGCCGGTCTTTTCCAGAACCGCATCGGGCGTGAGCATGGGAAGCCGGGCGTTCAGGTCGATGACCGTCCAGACGCCGTTGTGGAAAATGGCCTCGACCTCCAATATGCCGTTCAAGTCGAGGGCCTCGGCGATCCGAAGCGCCGTTTTCCGAAGCGCTTCCGTCTCCGGCCCGTCCTCGCAGACCGCGCCCGTCCGCCGGCGGCGGCTGTCAAAGCTGAGCTTTGCCGGGGCATAGGACAGAGCGCCCCCGCCCCTGCGGATAACGGCCGCGGACCACACGGGGCCTGCAAGCTCCTCCTCCGCTATGAACCCGGCGTTTACCGCGCCGCCCGCCTCGCAGAAATCCTCCGTCACCCAGATGCCGCGGCCAAAGCTGCCGCGGTCGGGCCTGACGATATACGGCTCGGAGCCGTTTGGAAAATATTCCGGCACAGGGACGGCGTGCCTGCGGAGAAACTCGTCCGACGCAAAACGCGACGCCGTCAGCGCCCACGCTTTTTTGTCGAACAGCACGTTATCCCCGGCAAGACCGTCCAGAACGGCTTCCGACTCCACAGCCGGAAGGATGTAGTCCGCCTCGGGCAGAGCCGCCGCCGTCACATCCGCGCGGACAAGCTCATCCGCCATAGGCGCGGCGGGGCAGCCTCCGTCTCTGTCCGCGACAATAATGTGCATCCCCGCAGCCCGCGCCAGACGGCACGCCTGAACGCCCAGCTCTCCGCCGCCCAGAATGAGAAGCTTCATCAGCCCTGCAGGCCGTTTTCCTGACGCTCCATGTTCTCCACGACGACATCGTAAATATCGCCCAGAGAGGCGGCGTATTCCAGAACCCGCCAGGGTACGTTCGTGTGGAAATGGATCTTGATAAGATCCTCGTCCCCCACTGCCAGCAGGCAGTCGCCGGGGATGTTATCCGTGATATAGTCGTGAATGGCGTCCTCGTCCAGATCGTGTCCCTCGATGAGAAGCTGCGTGTCAAAACGGAATTCCAGCATACGTTCCTCTCCTGTTTATGTACTTTTTTCGCCGGATAGCGGCTATTCACAATAAGCGGAATGTATTTTAGCACAAACGCCTCGCGCTGTCAAAGAAAAGCCATCCCGCCGCCTTTTTTCAGTAAAACGTTGCGACCGGCTGCTCCGGCGGCTCGGCGTGTTCGATACAGGTGACGGTCAGGACGGGGCCTTTTTTCCCGTAAGCCTTGTGCCATCGGATGTCGGCTCTGGCAGTCACCGTGACCCACTCGCCCTTGGCAAGGGTCTTCGCCTCCGGCCAGACGCAGACAAGGCCGGTAAACTGGATGTCCGCCGCGCAGCAGTTCATAAGCTGTCGGCCAAAGATGAACGAATCGTCGCTCAGACGGGCGCTTTTCACGACCATGCCTTTATAGCGCAGGGTCTTGCCGTCGTACTTTCGGATATCGTTTGACAGGTCGGAGTAAAACAAAGCGTAGTCCTCGTCCGCGATGTCCACCACCGGCGCGTCCAGATCAAACGGCAGCGGGTCTTCTATCTCGTCGTATTCAACGGTGCCGTCCGGCTTTTCATAGGCGATATCCGTCCGGCGGCTGACGGCGCGGACGATCTTGTGGAGCTCCATCCGATCGATGTCGCCGCCGCAGCGGTTGAACACTACGAGCTCGCAGCTCCGAAGCTTATCGTACACGAGCTGGCGCATGTTGGCGTTGTAGGAGACGAACGTCCGCGCATCGCAGAAAAGATACTCCTGTGCAATGACCCAGTTTTCCGGCATTTTTTCGTACAGCGTGTTAAGCTGCCACATGCCGTTATATTCCACGATGACCCGCTCGCATTTGCGGCGGGCGAGCATCCGGCCGAGAGCCTCGGTCTGAAGCTCCTCCTCCGCCTCCAGCGGCTCGATAAAGACGTTGGCGCTGGCAAACGCCGAGGGATCGTATTCCTCAAGGCCGTCCTCGCACAGCAAAAGGAGCGTGCGCTCGCCGTCGTTTACGCGGGGATCCTCCATGGACTCCTGAATGAATTTGGTCTTCCCGGCCTCCAGAAACCCGGTGAACAGATAAACGGGGATCTCTTTCACAGCCCGAACAGCTCCTTCACCGCGGCCTCGTTGAGGTTTGCGCCGATGACGCACACGCGCCCCGCCACGTTTGCCGGGCCGGTGCGGATGTCCTTCTCTCCCGGGGTGTAGTCAAAATGTACCCACGTGCCGTCCGGCGACGCGACATAGCCCTTGGCGCGGACGACAAAGCCATATTTCCCCTCGTCCTCCAGCGCGGTCAGCAGCCTGTCTATATCCCCGGCGGCGTACTTCTTCGCGGTTTCCGCGCCCCAGCTCTGGAACACCTC
>CAZEXC010000117.1:2509-4271 GCA_964516625.1 uncultured Oscillospiraceae bacterium
TGGTCGTGGTCGTGATGGTGCTCGTGTCCGTCGCCGTCGTGGTGATGGTGGCAGCTACAGTCCGGGTCGTCGCACTCCTCGTCCCGAAAATGCTCGTCCAAAAGCTTTTGCAGCTCCGCGGAGACGGTGTTTTTCTGCTCGATGGCATCAAGTATCTGTCGGCCGGTGAGCTGCTTCCAATCCGTAGACACGATGACGGCGTCGGGATTTTTCCCGCGCAGGAGCGCCTCTGCCTGAGCGATTTTTTCCTCCGTCATGCCGCCGGTACGGGACAGGACGATGCAGCTTGCCGACTGAACCTGATTGTCAAAAAACTCTCCGAAATTTTTCATATACAGCTTCGCGCGGGTGGCGTCGACGACGGTGGTCAGGCCGCAGAGGACGAGATCCTCGTCCACGGACTGGACGGCCGCGACGATCTCGGAGAGCTTCCCCACGCCGGACGGCTCGATAATAACGCGGTCGGGGCTGTACTGTGTCAGCACCATATGCAGCGCGCGGCGGAAATCGCCGGTCAGACTGCAGCAGATACAGCCGGAGTTCATCTCGTTGACGGTCACGCCGGCATCCTTCAAAAAGCCGCCGTCGATGCCGATCTCGCCGAACTCGTTTTCGATGAGCACAAGCTTTTCGCCGGTATACCCCTCCGCGATGAGTTTTTTGATGAGTGTCGTCTTCCCCGCTCCGAGGAACCCGGAGACGATATCGATTTTTGTCATGGTTTATGTGTCACCTTCCTGGCTTGATTTTCACTTTTTCCTAAAATATTATTATATCACATTTGATTAGAAAAGAAAAGTGAGAAAAGCGCGGTTTCGTAACTTTACAAAATGACGGAGGCACTTTATAATGTAAAAGAGAAAAAACAGGGCGGCGCCCTTGGAGGATACGTTGGTATATTTAACGAAGAGACAGAAAAGAAAACTGCGATCATATCTTGAAATCGTGAAGCTCGCCGCGCTGGTGGCGGGTATCGCGGGCGTTCTTATCCTCGTGAACGAACGCACCTGTCTGGCCGCCGGATCCGGGCGGCCTGAAGGCGGCGGAACGCAGTCCGTCGCCGTCGCCGCGGCGGACGCGCAGCCTGCGGACGAGGCCGTATATGAAGACGATCTTTCCTATATGACGGTCGATGAATCGGGCGGCGGGATCGACGCTGCGGAGGATGGCGGGGACAGCCTTCCGGCGGTGGACGTCTCCGCGTGGAACCTGCGCCTTGTCAGCAGCGAGTCTCTCCTGCCGGCGACCTATGAGCCCGAACTTATGTATATCGAGGGGGACGAGCAATTTGACGCCCGCGCCGGAGAATATCTTCTGGAGCTCATCGGAGCCGCGCGGGAGGCGGGCTACAGCGTCTATGTCTGCTCCTGCTACCGCACCTATGACACGCAGTACGAAATATACATGTCCCACATTGACGAATACCAGCAGCAGGGCATGACGCTTGAGCAGGCGAAAGCCAGCACGCTCCTTGCGGTCTGCTGCCCGGGGGGCAGCGAGCACCAGCTTGGTCTGGCGGCGGATCTCCTCGAGTCGGACGGGCAGGAGATGGAGCCGTGGATTGGCGGCTCCGGGCTCATGCTGTGGCTGGAGGAAAACTGCGCCAAATACGGCTTCATCATCCGCTATCCCAACGGGAAAACGGATATCACCGGCGTGGAATACGAGCCGTGGCATGTGCGCTATGTGGGAAACGAAGCGGCGGAATACATCATGGAAAACGGCCTGTGCTTGGAGGAATTTCTCGCGCTGTACGAGTAAG
>CAZEXC010000118.1:0-4269 GCA_964516625.1 uncultured Oscillospiraceae bacterium
GTGAGATAGGCGATCCCCGCAGTCAGATGCCACGTCAGAAGCAGCGCCGCGCCGTTCCGGCGCAGGAACAGGCTAAATCGGTTTTCTTTTTTTTCGTTCATGTGGACAGTTACCTTTCATTCCGGTTTTTCCGCCGTTTCGCCGAGGCAGGCGCGCCTCCGGCCAACGGCCAAGTGCTTCAAGGGTTTGCGCGGCGGTGGGGATGAGCAGGAACACATACGGATAGACATACTGGCTTTTCGTCTCCCAGAACAGATGGAACAAAAAGCCGCCCAGAAAGAAGATATAGGGAATCAGCGCCTCCGTCCGCAGAGGCGTTTTCCCCAGCGCGGTCCGGAGGGCATAAACGCCGGAAAGCCCGTAGATAAGCAGAAGCATGACGCCGCCGAATACGTTCAGGATCCGATATCCGACGCCTTCGCCGTATATGTATTGCAGAAAATCGGCCCCGCCGGTTTGTCCAAAGGCCTCCTGCGGCCCCGACCAGACGGATTGGAAGGTCGGCTCGCACCAGGTCGAGACGCATTTTCGGAAGAAGAACCGCACGGTGTAAATCGGATGGGACGCGAAATAGGAAAGCCGCTCCGCCAGATCCTCGCGCGCCTGAACGGCGGCAAGCTCCCCGTCATAGCCGGAATCCTGATACAGAATCACGGAATATCCGTTGTACCAGCCGCCGAGCCGCACGCTGTCCTCGTCGTCCTGAAGCCCCATCGTCACCCACAAAAGCTTGGGGATGCCGTCGTTTGCGTCCTGACCGCTCTGCGCGCTGTACCACGCGGAAAGCCCCCGCCCGGCAAGGAGCGCCAGAACGAGCGGGACAAAGGCCAGAGGGACAAGCGCCCACCGCCTCCGGCGAAGAGCCTCGAGCAGAAGCGCCAGAAGCATGACGACGGCGGCGATGAGGAAATTGTTCCGCAGGACACAGGCCAGCGCCATGGACAGGAAAGAGGGGACGAGCCGGAAAAGCTTTCCCGTTTTCAGGTATTTCGCCAGGAAAAACAGCGCCAGGCACATAAAGAAAAAGCCGGGTATCTGACCGTAAAGGAACAGGATAAAGAATAGCTGCGGAAAAAAGAGAAACGACAAAATAACGGCGTAATTCAAAAGCGCCCTGCGCTCCCCCGCCAGCAGAGCGGCGGAACGCCACAGGAGAAGCTCGATGCCGAGGACCAGCGCGAGGTTCACCCCATACAGGAAGCGCGTATCGGAGGAAACGAGCATAAGCAGCCGCTCGTAGGTCACAAGGCCGAGCTGGTGGGGATATAGAAACAGATAGCCGCCGGGCATAAGGGAGAAATAGCTCCCGTTTCTGATCGTAGACGCGCATACGTAGATATTGTTTGCGTCTGCCCGGAGGATCGTGCTGGCGCAGAAAACGAGGATCAGCCCGAACGCCGCTTCGGCGGCGAGAAAAGGCCAGAAAATATACGCCGTTTTCACGCGGCTCAATGGCCGCCGCAGAAGCAGGAGCAGGGCGGCGAAGGCGATAAGGCACAGGTAAAACGCCGGGCCGTTAAAACGAAACTCGGCCAGCTCGGAGTCCAGCGGCATATAGACGGTCTTGAAAAAACAAAATCCGCCCAGCAGGAAAAGCGCCGCGCAGGCCAGCGCCATAGCGGCCCTGCCTCCGAAGCGGTAGAGCCTGCCGGTCACCGTGTTGTCGCTGATGTGTTCCATAGCTTTTTGCATCCTTTGCGCCGGAGCTTCCCGGCGGAGCCTCAGTAAAAATAATTGCCGGTCTGGAACAGGTGTACGAGATAGACAATCCCCACAGTCAGGTGCCACAGAAGCAGGGCGGAACCGCCCCAGCGCGCCAGCCGTCCGGCGGCGCTCCGCTCTTCCAGAAGCCGGACGTACCGCGCCATCGCCACGCTCCAGAAAAGCCAGACGGCGACGTAGTAGCCCCAGTAAAAATTGAAGTGGTTCGCCCGGGCGCCCGTTTCATGGAGCAGCATCGACTCAAGCCGTCCCGTCACGACGCCGATAAACCCAAGACGGAAAGCGGCGCTGTGCCGGCTCCGGCGGAAATCGACCGCAAAGATAAACAGCGGGAACGCGCACAGGCAGACGGTGCGCCACCACTCTATGCCGGTTTTGGCAAAAAAGTCCCCCACGCTTTCAAAGGAAGTCTGCACATAGTAGATGACGACCGACGCGGCTTCCGCGGTTCCGGCCTCCGCGCCTGTCTGGGAGACGCCGGTCCCGCCGGGAAAGAAGCTTGAAAACTGCGCCAGAATAATGACCGCGGCGGGCAGATAGGCCAGCGCCAGCTTCAGGCAGAAGGGCAGAACCTTCCCCTTCGTGCGGATAACGTCGATGAGGAGAAATATCAGGATGGCCGGGGCGAAATACTGCAAAAACGAGGGCTTCGCGTAGGCCGACAGCAGGATGCACAGCGGGTACAGCACAAGCTCCGCCTTCGTATAGACGGGCCGGCGAAGCTGCGCCATAAAGCCGCCCTCAAGGGCAAAGCCGCGCCCCTCCGCGTCCTCCGGCAATATGCCGGAAACGCCGTACCGCCGGCGGTTGTATATTCGGACGGTCATGTAAAACACCGCGGCGGCGAACGGGCGCACCATGATGGCCGTCGGATTGTGCCATGTGTTCACCGCGCCCCGGGTAAATTCCTCCGTCAGGTGGATGAGCCCGCCCGGCAGCGTCAGGGAGTTTACGAGGAACACGGCGGCGGTGAATACCGCCAGCACCCACCGGGGCGGCTTTTCCGGCCAGAGAAGCTCAAGAGACTTGTAAATGATGAAATAAGAGGCCGCCTCCGCCGCGGCGGTGACAAGCGAGGCGCATACCCAGAGATTCGATACGCCGCACATGTTCAAAAGCTTCACGCACACATGCCACAGCCGCTCCGAGCCGTCGTAAAAGCTCGACAGCATCTGCCCGGGCGTCATGGCAAAGGCCCACAGCATATGGGCGAGGTAGTCGTAATTTTCCTCCCCCGTGCGGAAGCGGAAAACGAGCAGATACATCAGCGCGAACAGCCCGCCCGTCAGAAGCAGCGCCGCGCCGTTCCGGCGGATAAAGCCGGCCGCCTTTGATTTGTTCGCTGACATGGCGTCACCTCGCGGCACGGGTCTTATAAAAGTCCGTCACCGCGTCCGCCACGGCGGTCACGTCGCGCTCCGTCAGCCCGTAATACATCGGCAGCCGCAAAAGGCGCTCGCTTTCGGAGGTGGTGTATCTGTCCTCCCCGCAGAAGCGGCCGAAGCGCAGCCCCGCCGGGGCGGAGTGAAGCGGCACATAATGGAACGCGGAGCCTATGCCGCGCTCCTTCAGGTAGTCGATGAGCGCCGTGCGCTCGGCGAGATCTTTTGCTTTTATCCAGAACATATGGGCGTTATGGACGCAGCCGTCCGGGATGCGGGCAAGCTCGATACGCCCCTCCGCCTCCAGCGGAGAGAGCGCCTCGCGGTAAAGGCTCCAGGAGCGGAGGCGGTCGGCGTTTATCTCCTCGGCTATCTCGAGCTGGCCGTAAAGGTAAGCGGCGTTTAGCTCGCTGGGAAGATAGCTCGAGCCGTAATCCACCCATGTGTATTTGTCCACCATGCCGCGGAAGAACTGGCTGCGGTTGGTCCCCTTTTCCCGCAGTATCTCGGCGCGGCCGTCGTCGCTGCCCACAAGGAGCGCGCCGCCCTCGCCCATGGAGTAGTTCTTCGTCTCATGGAAGCTGTAGCACCCGAAATCGCCGATGGAGCCGAGCGCCCGCCCTTTATAGGAGCTCATAACGCCCTGCGCGGCGTCCTCCACCACCTTCAGCCCATGGCGTCCGGCAACGGCCAGGATCTCGTCCATGGCGCAGGAAACGCCCGCATAGTGAACGGCGCATATGACCCTTGTGCGCGGCGTCACGGCGTTTTCGATAAGCGTCTCGTCGATGTTCATCGTGTCAGGCCGGATATCCACGAACACAAGCCTCGCGCCCACCAGCACAAAGGCGTTTGCCGTGGAGGAAAAGGTATAGGAGGGCAGTATCACCTCGTCGCCGGGCTCCAGATCGCACAGGATAGCGGCCATCTCCAGCGCGTGGGTGCCGCTCGTGGTAAGAAGCGCCCGCTCCGCGCCGGTTTTTTCCTCCAGCCAGGCGTGGCATTTTTTTGTAAATTCCCCGTCGCCGCATATCTTATGGGAGGCAATGGCCTCGCGGACGGCGGCTTCCGAGCCGGGGCAGACCGGCGGTATGTTAAAAGGGATCATGGCCTTTTTCTCCATAACAGCGGTTATATTTGCGATTACGCGATCATATAATTTATA
>CAZEXC010000119.1:0-2521 GCA_964516625.1 uncultured Oscillospiraceae bacterium
GAGAGCGCGAGCGCCGGGAGAAGGAAAGCGGCGAAAAAGACGGCGGCGGAGAAAAAGACCGCGGCAGCGTGAAGGATAAGGAGGCGGAAGACTAAGATGGCGAAAAAGAAGATGGAGGAATCCTCCACAAACAAGACCCGCCAGATGGAACGCCGCTTCATGATAGGCGACAAGCTGAATTTTGCGGCGGCGGAGGCCTATAAGCTTTTGCGGACGAACCTGATGTTCTCTTTTACGGGGGACGCGAAAAACCACATAATCGGCATGACCAGCTCCATCAAGGGAGAGGGAAAGAGCCTTACATCCATAAATCTGGCCTACACCATTGCGGAGGCTGACAGGAAGGTACTGCTCATCGAGGGCGATATGCGCCTGCCTACGCAGGCAAAGCGTCTGGGGCTGCACGCGAAGCCGGGGCTGTCGAACCTCCTTGTGGGCCTTAACGCCGTGGCCAGCGCCATCCAGACCTTCAAGGCGGAGAAAGACGGCGGGGTCGTTGCCTTTGACGTTATCGTATCCGGCGATGTGCCGCCGAACCCCGCGGAGCTTCTGGGCTCCGATCGGATGAAAACGCTTCTGGAGAAGCTCCGTGAGCGCTACGACTATGTCATCCTCGACCTGCCGCCGGTAACGGCCGTTTCGGACGCGCTCGTCGTCTCCCATATGACGGACGGCGTCGTGGTCGTCGCCCGCAGCGGCCACGCCCTGCGCGGCGCGTTGTCGGAGACCATCCGTCAGCTCAAGCAGGCGGAGGCGCATATCCTCGGCTTTGTGTTCAACGGCGCGGGCGACAACGAATCCCGTTACTACAAGAAGGGCTACTATTCCAAGTATTATCAGGATTATCAGAGCGACTACGGCTACGGGTACAAATGATCGACTTTCATATGCATGTCCTTCCGGCCTTGGATGACGGGAGCCGGAACCTGTTCATTTCTCTGGCGATGCTGGAGCGAAGCGTGGAGCAGGGGATAAGGACGATCGCGGCGACGCCCCACTTCTACGCGAGGGACAACTCGCCGGAGCAGTTCCTCCGGCGGCGGCAGAAGGCCTATGACAAGCTCGTCAGCGCCATGGCCATCGACGAGGACTGGAAGCCGCCCCGGCTGCTGCTGGGCGCGGAGGTGCATTTTTTCGACGGCATGAGCGCCGTGGAGGATCTCGAAAAGCTCTGTCTGGAGGGGACGGATTTTCTTCTGCTGGAGATGCCGTTTACCCGCTGGACGGATCGGATGCTCCGGGAGGTGGACGAGATGATCAGCCGGGGCATCGAACCCGTGGCGGCGCACATCGAGCGTTATATGGACATCCAGCCGGGCAAAACCATGCGCCGCTTTCTGGAAAAGGAAGTGCTCATCCAGACGAACGCCAGCTTTTTCCTGAACAAAAAAACGGAACGCAAGGCGCTTCAAATGCTTGCCCGCGAGCAGATACATTTCCTCGGCTCCGACGCCCATAACCTGACCACGCGCGCGCCCAATCTCGGCCCCGCGCGGGATCTGATACGAAAAAAGCTCGGGCCGGAGGCCATGGGGCATCTGCATTTTTACGAGTCCCTCGCGCTCCACAAGAAAGGAAGCGGCGACGCATGAAGCGAACCGTATATATATTGGCGGGCGTCGCGTTTTTGCTGGCTGCCGTCTTCTGCGGCGTCAAGGTCCTGAAGGAGACTTACGCGCCGCAGACAGTCCTGTCAGAGGAAATAGCGGCCGCGACCGGGACGCCGGCGCTTGTCGAGGCGGAGGTGGAGGACATCCCGGAGGACGAGGAAGAGGAAGAGCCTGTCCCGACGGCTGTGACAGACGCGGTTTACACGAGCGACATTGATTTTGCGGCGCTCCAGAGCGTGAACCCCGATATCTACGCATGGATAGAGATAGACAACACGAACATCAGCTATCCCGTTGTGCAGAGCCCCAGCAGCAACTCCTATTACCTTACCCACAACAGCGACGGGAATTACTCCGCCAACGGCGCGATTTATTCCGAGGACTATAACGCTTTGGACTTTTCCGACCCGGTGACCATCCTGTACGGCCACCACATGAAGTCCGGCGCCATGTTCGGCAAGCTCCAGCAGTATTTTTCCGACAGCTCTTTTTTCGAGGAAAACGAGATAATCCGGATATATACGGAGGATGAAACGCTGGAATACGGCGTGTTTGCCGCCGTGCCTTACTCGAACGAGCATATCCTTTATTATAACGATTTCACCGATGAATCGGTGTTTACATCTTTCTTCAGCGCTGTGCTGAATACCCGGGATCTGGAAGCGCAGTACCGCGAGGAATACGCCCCGGAGGCGGGGGACAGGGTGCTTATCCTGTCTACCTGTCTGGCAAGCAATAATTCCCGTCGCTTTCTGGTCATGGCGACACTGCTCGGCTGACCGGTTCATATAAAGCGAAATACTGAGGAAAGGAGGGAAAATCCGATGAAAAAGTTTCTTTCCATTGTGGCTGTCCTGGCGATGGTCTTCGCGCTGGCTGTTCCCGCCCTGGCGGTGGACAGTGTTGAGGCT
>CAZEXC010000119.1:2621-4242 GCA_964516625.1 uncultured Oscillospiraceae bacterium
GTTGATGTAGAGCTGGTTGATGAGGAAGGCAACGAGGTCAGTGCAGACTACTTCAACAAGGAAGGCAAGACCCTGACCGTCGCGTTTGCCTACGATAACGCCAGCGATCTGGTCGCGGTCCTGTATTGGAACGACGAGACCCAGGCTTGGGATTCCGCTGATTTCTCGGTCGACGGAAGCACTGTTTCCGTGGTGTTTGAGCACCTCTGCACGGTCGCGTTTGTGCTTGGCACGGTAAAGGCTGCTGCCGACACCAACAACAGCGGCGCCAAGGCTCCCGGCAATCAGACGAAGCCGTCCCCCCAGACCGGCTATAATACCGCTCTCTGGGCGATAGCTGCAATGGCTCTGATTCTTTGCGCGGGTTACTGCTTTGTCAGCTCCCGCAAAAAGACCGCCGCGTGATCGCACGCGAAGGCAAAAATCCATAGGCAAGGGCATCTGGCCCTCGCGGCCAGATGCCCGAACCGATAACCGCCCCGCGGGCAGTGGGAGGGAGCTGTGCATATATGCGGATAAAAACCTTGAAATGCATATTGACCGGCATTGCCGTATGCGCGGCTGTCGCCCTGATCATCGTGCTGGCGGCGCATCTGGAATCGCTTATCCGCGCGCCGGAGGAAACGGGGGAATCGGAGGGCTTCTCCGCCGTTACCACCACTGTCCGGCAGGATGAGGAGGAAGACGGTTCGGAGGAAGAAGCGGCCCGGGAGGTCACGTATTATAACGGCCGCGCGTATGTTTTGAACGACGCGCTTTCGACCATGCTCATCATGGGCATCGACGACTACGAGCTGACGGAATCGAGCACGTACCGCAATACGAGCCAGGCGGATTTTCTCCTGCTGGCCGTGTTTGACAGCGAAAAGGAGACCTGCGCGCTGCTGCAAATCAACCGGGACACCATGGCGGACGTTCCCGTTCTTGGCGCGCTGGGCAACTATATAGGCCTGACCACGGAGCAGATCGCTCTGGCCCATACCTATGGCAGCGGGCTGGAGGATAGCTGCGAAAATACCGTTCAGGCTGTTTCCCGTTTCCTGTATGGCATCAACATCGAGCACTATATGTCCCTGACGATGGACGCCGTAGCCATCCTCAACGACCTTGTCGGCGGCGTGACCGTCACGATCGAGGACGATTTCACCGGCGTGGACGACACGCTTGTTCAGGGCGAAACGGTGACGCTTTTGGGGGATCACGCCCTTCATTTTGTCCGCGCGCGTTCTTCCATGACGGACGATGACACGAACCTCGCCCGCATGGCGCGCCAGCGCACCTATATGGCGGCGCTGACGGAAAGCCTGCGTGACGCGGTGAAAGACGACGCCGGTTTTGTCCTGTCGGCGTTTTCCGCGTTGTCGGACTACCTCGTCACGGACTGTGATATATATGACCTGTCGGATCTCGGCCAGCAGTTGTCCGACTATTCGCTGTCCGACATCGTCACCCCGGAGGGAGAGGCTGTTCTGGGGGAGAAGTATATGGAATTTTACGTGGATGAGGACGCTTTGCAGGAGCTTGTGATAGGACTGTTCTACCTCCCTGCGGAGGAATGATATATGCTTTTTCGATCATCTTCTCATGAGATGGTCGAAAAAACATATATAGACGGGAAAAA
>CAZEXC010000120.1:0-3924 GCA_964516625.1 uncultured Oscillospiraceae bacterium
CCCGGCGGGAGATTTTTGCCGAAAACAGGCCGGCAGGGTTGAAATCATCGTCCGGCGGGTGTATAATGCTTTTTGCGTTTAACGCAATAAAAGCTTAAAACGTCAAAGAAACGCGGAGGTTCCCCTATGCCTGAAATCAAATTTTACAAGCACGAGCCCATCCCTCTGGAAATGCACAAGGTAAAGATCGTCCAGCAGCTCAAGCTCCTGCCCGCCGACGAGCGGCTGAGGAAAATGCGGCAGGCCGGCTTCAACACCTTCCAGCTCCACAACGGCGACATTTTCATGGACATGCTGACCGACTCCGGCGTCAACGCCATGAGCGACAATATGCAGTCCGCCATGCTTCGCGCCGACGACGCCTATGCCGGGAGCGAGACCTTCTTCCGTATGCGCGACAAGCTCGAGGAGCTGTTCGGCATAAAATATCTGCTGCCCGCCCATCAGGGACGGGCCTGCGAGAACATCCTCGCCACCCGCTTCGTGAAGCCCGGAAGCTGCGTCATCATGAATTACCACTTCACCACCGCCAAGGCCCACATCACCCGTCTGGGCGGCCGCGTGGAGGAGCTTGTGAAGGACGAGGGCCTCGTTTCCAAAAGCGATCTGCCCTTCAAGGGCGACATAGACCTCGAAAGGCTCGAGGCGTGCATACGAAAAGAGACGCCGGAAAACGTGGCCTTCCTGCGGCTGGAGGCGGGCACGAACCTGATTGGCGGCCAGCCCATCTCCTACGCCAACATGAAGGCGGCCACGGAGCTTGCGAAAAAATACGGCGTCGTGACGGTGCTGGACGCATCCCTTTTGCAGGACAACCTCTACTTCATCAAGACCCGGGAGCCCGCTATGGCGGACAAGTCCGTCCGGGAGATAAACCGCATGGTCGCCGACCTGTTCGACATCATCTATTTCTCCGGGCGCAAGTTCGGCTTCGCCCGCGGCGGCGGCATCCTCGTCCGGGACGAGGCGCTGTTCCACTCCATGGAGGATCTGGTTCCCATGTTCGAGGGCTTTCTCACCTACGGCGGCATGTCCGTCAAGGAGATGGAGGCCATGACCGTCGGCTTTGAGGAGTCCATGGACATGGACGTCATCTCTCAGGGGCCTATCTTCATCGACTACTGCGTCAAAAAGCTCGACGAGTACGGCGTTCCCATGATCATGCCGGGCGGCGGTCTGGGCGCCCACGTGGACGCCAGCCGGTTCGTGTCCCATATCCCCCAGCAGGAGTACCCCGCCGGGGCGCTGGTGTGCGCGTTCTATCTGTGCGGCGGCATCCGCGGCATGGAGCGCGGCACCCTCTCCGAGGAGAGGAACGCCGACGGCAGCGAGCGCTTCGCCTCCATGGAGCTTGTGCGCCTCGCCCTGCCCCGCCGCGTGTTCACCCTGTCGCAGGTGGAGTATGTCATCGACCGCGTGAAGTGGGTCTACGACCACCGCGAGATGATTGGCGGCCTGCGCTTTGTCCATGAGCCGAAGACGCTCCGCTTCTTCACCGGCATTTTGGAGCCCGTTTCCGACTGGCCGGAGAAGCTGACGGAGGCATACAAGGCCGAATTTGGCGACGACCAGTGATACGCCCGTTCCCAGGGCGGGCCGCAGCGCGCGCTGCGGCCCGCTTTTTGCGGAAAAACATAAAAAAATTGCAGTTTTTTGCGGCATGAGCGGATGATATAATATAATGGTATCATCGGTCAGCGGCACGAAATACGCCGGACGGGAAAGCGAGGATGGAGCATGAAGCGAAAAAGCAGGTCAAAGGAACGGGAGCGAAGGCTCCGCGACCAGTGGCGGAACCACCGGGCGGCCTTTATCGTGTATTTTCTTCTTCGCGCCATCGTCATACTCGCCCTTGTGCGCGCTGTGCTGCGCGCGGACTATGAAAGCGCGTTCATCTGCGCCCTGACGCTGGTGCTGTTCATGCTGCCAAGCTTTGTGGAGCGGCAGCTTCGGATCGATCTGCCGGACACGCTGGAGATTGTCATCCTGTTTTTCATTTTCGCGGCGGAGATCCTTGGCGAGCTTCGGGCGTGGTACGTCCGCTATCAGGGCTGGGATTCTCTCCTGCACACCGTGAACGGTTTCCTCTGCGCCGCCGTGGGCTTCTGCCTTGTGGACATGTTCAACCGCAGCGAGCGCGTCAAGTTCTCCCTGTCCCCGCTGTACCTGTCCGTCGTGGCATTCTGCTTTTCCATGACCATCGGGGTGCTGTGGGAATTTTTCGAGTTTTCCATGGACTTTTTCTTTCTCAAGGACATGCAGAAGGACACCATCCTCCATACCATCTCCTCCGTGACCCTCGATCCCCTCAATTCCAACCACACCGTGGTCATCTCCGGCATCGAGGACGTGGCGGTGAACGGGCAGAGTCTGGGGCTGGGCGGCTATCTCGACATCGGGCTGTACGACACCATGAAGGATCTGTTCGTAAACTTCATCGGCGCGGTGGTTTTCTCCGTCATCGGCTATTTCTACATCAAGAGCCGCGGCAAGAGCAAATTTGCCAGCCGCTTCATCCCGGTGGTGCTGGACGGCGAGACGCCGGAGGGACATTCGGACGAAAGCACGCCGGAGGGACCGTCCTCCTGACCGCGTCCGCCGCGTCCCCGATCAGTACCCCTGCACCGTGTTGATGATACTGCCGTCCACGGCGTTTATGACGGCCATGACCTGAGCCGGATCGTCTATCGGCTCGTTGTCCGCGCCATTCGCCTGTATCATCTCCCCCGAGGCGTTATACAGCGTGCGCTCGCCGTAGAACGTATAGGCCGGGACAAGATAGAACTCCGCCGCGCTGTTTTTCACGCGCACACGGGCAAGCTCCAGCTTTGCGGATACCACGTCGTAATGGGCGCTGTACGAGCCCCAGGAATAAGCCGCAGCCTGCACCCGCATCTGCGCCTCGAACTTTTCCGCGACCTCCGCAAAGGACAGGGTCTGGACGTTGGCGTTTACCACCTCTGTCACATCGAGAAGCCCCTCGCAGCTAAACGAAAGAAGGTGCTCGCCGCCGAAGATGAAAAAGGCGCTTTCATAAGCGTAGCTTGCGGCGTAGCCGTCCTCGTCCGTGTCCTCAAGGCCGCTGGACGACGACGCCAGCCCGTAATAGACCGGGTCTGCGTCCACCCGTATCTGATACACCTTCCCCGCTTCCACGTCTTCCCAGCTCATCACCTCCGTGGAAGCGATCGTCCAGTCGCCCAGACCCATATCCGCCAGCATTTTCTCCGCCCGAGCCGCGGCTCGGGCGACGTCGTCCTCCGTAGGCTCCGTCCCGCAGTACAGCGCGAGGGCGGAGCTGTTGTTTTCTACATCGACCGCGCCCACGGATATACTGTGAATACAGTAGTCATCCTCGTCCCGGTTTACGACCGTCATCTTGTATGAAATATCGTCCGTCGCGGCTGTCGCCATGATGGTCTCGAGCCCGTCCTCGTCCTCATAGACGCCAAGCATCGGGTCGTCATAATGGGACCATGGGTAAAACGTCCACTGGCAGGGCTGCGGCTCTATCGTGTCGGACGCCGTTTCATACTCCGCCTCCAGCGCGGCGATACGTTTTTCATAATCCTCCTTCACGTTCTGCGCCGTCTCCTCGTCTCCCTCGTAATGTTCCACCAGCGTGTCCCAGTCGCTGATGCGCGACCGCAGGGACAGTATGGCGTCCTCGAGCTCCGCCCGCGTCCGCTCCGTGGAGTATTCATAAATCTCCGCGTCCCCGAAAATCGCCGCGGCGGCGCGCTGCGCCTCCTCCGCCGTGATTGTGTGCGGCGACACGAGAAGCACCGGCAGGGCCGCGCCCGCGTCGGGAACGTCCAGCGCCACGTTATAGGTAACGCTCCCGTCCGTCGTCTCGAAGCTGTCCGTATAATATTCCGGCTCGCCCGCGGCGGTCGTTTCCGCCGCCTCGTTTTTCAGCGCGGC
>CAZEXC010000121.1:0-3745 GCA_964516625.1 uncultured Oscillospiraceae bacterium
ATTGTTGCTATTTGTAACCGAGACAATCCGGCCCTCGCACGCCGGTCCCGTCAAAGGGCGGCGTGTAGGACGTCTCGGCGCTGTCAAGCTCCTGCGTATAGCCCTCCAAAATACCCAGCGCCGCCATGTAATCCGCCGCGCGGCGGTATTCCTCCGCCGTCAGGCGGCGGTTCGGGCCGCCCCGGCCATTCGGCGTATACTGCCCCATAAGGCTCACCATCACGTCGCCGGGGCGGAACGTCTCCGCGATCCAGTCCAGCACGCCGAACGTATTGTCGAGCTCGCCCGGCAGGACGAGGTGGCGAATGAGGACGCCGCTCTGCATAAGTCCCGCCCCGTCCAGCACATAGGGGCCGGTCTGGCGGAACATCTCCAGCACTGCTCTGCGGGCGGTCTCGGGATAATCCGGCGCGGCGGACAGCCGCCCGGCCAGCGCCCCGTCCGAATATTTCATATCCGGCAGATAGACCTGCACCTTCCCCTCCAGCGCCCGCAGAGCGCAAACGGACTCGTACCCTCCGCAGTTCCATACTACCGGCACGGACGGCTTCGGCTCCAGCGCCTTCGCAATGGCGGGGACAAAATGCGTGCCTGTCACCAGATTTATATTGTGTACTCCCTGAGCGATCAGCTCGGCAAATATCTCCCTGAGCCGGGGCACGCTTACCTCTATGCCCTTTCGGAGGGCGCTTATCTCGTGATTCTGGCAGAAAACACACCCCAGATTGCACCCGGCAAAAAACACCGCGCCGCTTCCCTTTTCCCCGCTGATGCACGGTTCTTCCCAAAAATGCGGCGCGGCGCGGCTCACCACGGGCTTTTCTCCCATACCGCAGAACCCGTTTGGCCGCTCCGCGCCGCAGTCGCGCGGGCAGATACGGCATTTCATAAAGCGGTGAACCTCCACAAGCGCGCCTGATCCTCCGCCGAGGCATAGCCGATGCCGACCCGTCCGGCGCGCCCTATCTTCGGGCGGAAGCCGTCGTCCTCCAGACACAGCGCGCCTCCCAGCGCCGTGTCGTTCATCGAGCCGTCCACGGACAAAAATTTCGTCACGCGCCCCGGGCCGGAGGCCCCCTCCACGCCGCGGATGAGCGCCGCCTGCGGGTCGTCCTCCGCGCCGGTCACAAGATTCAGCATCCAATGGATGCCATAGCATAAATATACATATATCGTCCCCGCCGGTCGGTACAGCACCTCTGTGCGCCTCGTGCGCCCGAAGCGCGCGTGGCAGGCCGTGTCATTTTCGCCGAAATACGCCTCTGTTTCGGTGATCCTCGCCCGGATAACGCGCCCATCGTCAAAGCGGCGGACAAGGATTTTCCCCACAAGCTCTTCCGCAGCCGCCGGCGCGTCCTCACTTAGAATATCCATAATATTCATATGCGTATTCCTTCCCGTTCTCCGTGAAAGCATCGGCCAGACCGGACGTTACAATGACGGTACCGTCTTTCGTTATAAGAACAAGCTCAAACCCGCCGGTCTGCTCGTAATAGGACAGCGCCCCGTCCTTCCCCATAACGAACAGCGCCGTGGAAAGCGCGTCGGCCAGCGTCCCGTCCTCCGCCACCACGGTAACGGAAAGCAGGTCGTTATCGACGGGATAGCCCGTGGCGGGGTCAAGGATGTGGATATAGGTCACGCCGTCCCGCTCAAAATAACGCTGATAGCCGCCGGAGGTGACAACGGCCCCCTGCCCTACGGACAGAACGCCCACATAAGAGCCGGTATCCCCCGGATCCGTGACCGCCACCTGCCATGCCGAGCCGTCCGGCTTCGTGTCTCCCAGCGTTTGCACATTGCCGCCC
Organism: uncultured Oscillospiraceae bacterium; assembly: GCA_964516625.1. Classification (GTDB taxonomy): domain Bacteria; phylum Bacillota; class Clostridia; order Oscillospirales; family Oscillospiraceae; genus CAJOIG01. The sequence goes on from CAZEXC010000121.1 coordinate 1,809, forward strand.
AGAGAGAGGATGGCGCTCTGCACCCCCATGTCCGCCATGAGCTCCGCGACCGTCTGGGAGGTATAGCCCTTGGCTGCGGCGCCCAAAGAAATCTCCATTCCTTTCGGTATGGTCACGGCGCAAGCCTCCGCGCTTATCTGGATGCCGCCGGTATTTTTTGCCGACAAAAGGCTGTTTATCTCCGTTTCGGAAGGAACGCGCCAGTTCCCGTCAATGAATCCCCACGCCTTCGACAGCGGATAAACGCCGATATCCAGTGCGCCGCCGGTGGCGTAAAAGCAGTCCATGGAAGTTAACATAATATTATAACAATCCCGGCTCACGACCACCTGATCGCCCGCCGCGGCGTTGACAGCGTATACGGAGCCGTCGGCCGAGCCGGGGTCGAGGTCGGCTTCCATCTCATATATCCGCTCCTCCGCCGCATCCAGCGCCGCCTCTGCGTTTTCGCCGTAGGCGGTCAGGAGCATCACCGTGTCCATGGCAAAGACCTGCGACTGGTATTTCCCGTCTGCCTGCGGGTCTGCGTCCGACGCGGCGCTCTCCGTCTCCGAAGCCGCACATGAAGTTGACATAATCATACATAGTGCTGCCAGAGCAAGGCTTTTACAGCTCGTCTTTATGCGCTTCATAAAACTCCCGATAATCCTTCAGCATATATTGGAGCACCTTGGGCGTGTCCAGCTTGTAAGGGCATCGCTCCCGGCACCGGCCGCACTGGACGCAGGATTCTATTTTGTTCATCTTCGCCTGCCACTCCGGCGTGAAATACGGACGCCAGGGACTCCGGCGGATGAGCATATCCATCCGGGCGCAGTTGCGTATCTCTATTCCCTGCGGGCAGGGCATACAGTAGCCGCAGCTCCGGCAGAACTGGCCGGAAAGCTGCGCGCGGTCGGCGTCGATGACCGCCTGCAGCGTCTCGTCCATCTGAGGTTCCTCGTCGGCCAGCGCCAGCCACTGTTCCAGCTCTTCCATGGTCTGGATGCCGTAGATGGGAACGACGCCCTCCTGCTGTCCCATGAACGCATAGACGGCCCGGGCGTTCGTTAAAAGCCCTCCGGCCAGCGCTTTCATGGCGATATAGCCCATGTTCCGCTCCCGGCACAGCCGCACAAGGCCGAACTCCTCCTCGCTGGAGAGATAGCTCAAGGGGTACTGCATCGTCTCAAACCGCCCCGACTCGGCAAGCTCCACGGCAAACCGCAGGCTGTGGCTCGTCACGCCGATATGCCGGATATAGCCCTTTTTCTTCGCCTCCAGCGCGGCCTCGTAAGCGCCGCCGTCCACTTCCTCCCAGTTTGACACAAGATGGAACTGGAACAGGTCGATGTAGTCCGTTTTCATGCGCTCCAGCGACTGCTGGATGTGCCGCCGGACGGTATCATAGTCGCGCCCCTGACTTTTCGTGGATATAACGATATTCCCCCGCACATCGGAAAGGGCGAGGCCGATCTTCTCCTCGGAGTCGGTGTAGGCGTTCGCCGTGTCGAAATAGCGGATGCCGCCCTCATAGGCGCGCCGCAGTATTTTCACCGCCTCGGACACGGCGCACCGCTGTATCGGCAGCGCGCCGAAGGCGGGCTTCGTCACAAGAAGATTCGTCTGGCCCAGTATCATTGTTTTCATGGCATACCACCCCGAAAAAAGTATAACACAAACCCCTTGATATTCCAAGTGCGATGCGCTATAATATACAAGCTGTCCAGATATATGCGGCTGTAGCTCAGCTGGATAGAGCGTTGGCCTCCGGAGCCAAAGGTCGTGGGTTCAAATCCCGTCAGCCGTACCAAAAACCAGAGATTTGAAATCTCTGGTTTTTCTTTTGTTTTCAATGGTTTGCGGGTTTTTCGGGTTTGTCATTTTTCGCTCTAATTTTGCCCGTTTTTCACTCATTTTGCCCACAAAATGCCCACGAAATCGCCCACGAAAAGCGG
>CAZEXC010000122.1:0-3655 GCA_964516625.1 uncultured Oscillospiraceae bacterium
GCTTTTTTATCGCAGCGTTCCCAGATAACCCTCCAATATCAGCGCGGCGGCGACGGCGTCGACGGATTGCCTGTGCTTTTTCTCCCGCTTGCCGTTTTCGCGCAGGATGCGGTGGGCGTCGACGGTGGTGCGCCGCTCGTCCCACAATACGACCGGCGGCGCGCCGTCGGCCTTCAGCAGCTCCGCGAAAGCCCGGGCCTTTTCCGCCCGGGGGCCCTCCGTGCCGTCCATATTTTTCGGCAGACCCAGCACAAGCGTTTCCACGCCCCGGGTCTTCGCCTCGGCCGCGATGGTTCGGGAAAGCGCCGCGGCGTCCCATTGGGCGATAACAAACGTCTCCCCCGCGAGCGTGCCCAGCGCGTCCGAGACGGCGATGCCCGTGCGGGCATCGCCGTAATCTATGGCCATTACTCTCATTGCTTCACTCTCTCCAGAACCGTGATAAGCGGCGGCAGCAAAAGCGTATACACCACCGTTTTGGCAGCATCCGCCGCATAGCGCCACACGATGCCCGGCACATAGGCGGCAAAGGAGTATCGATATACCACGCAGTCCACCCACATGACGGCGGTGGTGACGGTAGTGTCAGCCAGCAGGCACACGAAAACCAGCCCGGCAAGCTGCGGTACAGAAAGCGAAAACGCCTTTTTTCGCGCGTACAGACCGGCAAGCAGCCCCATCAGTCCCGGCGGGAGCATCCACAGCGGTGTGGTGGCAGAGATACCGTAAGGGCCTGTGAGCTGGCTGAGGAAATTTCCCAGAAGGCCGATGATGAGCCCGTCCGCCGGGCCGAACAGCAGCGCTCCCAGCAGAACGGGCAGCCCGTCCACCGCCAGCTTGATGGGCCCAAGATTGAGCCCGGCCAGATTGGCCAGCACAACATACAGCGCCGCGCAAAGCCCGTCGATCACAAGGCGTTTTGTTTTCATATTCAGTTTACCTCCAGCGGATGCGGAGCCGGCACCGCTGGCGCTTTTGCGCGCCATTCGTCCGGGGATCAACTTCCCGTTTCCCCGGCACTTGACGCGCCGGCCCCTACTCTGTCAGGGAGATGATACCACACATCGGCGCGGAACGCAAACAAATCCTTGGAAACACGGAAAAAATCGAAAATTTATGCTTGCTTTTCCGCCTTATCTATGATAAGGTGTAAGTTACCTGCCGTCCGGGCGGGAGAACCCGTTATGGCCGGAACAGGGAGGCAATATAACAAGGAGGTGCCGAAAAAATGGCAGCAGACGCAAGAATCAAGGTTGTGCTACGCTGCAGCGAGTGCAAGCAAAGGAACTACAATACCTTCAAAAACAAGAGGAACACCGCGGACAAACTTGAACTGAAGAAATATTGCCGTTTCTGCCGCAAGCACACGATGCATCAGGAAACGAAGTAAGGAGGGCGAACATTTCAATGGCTGACGAAAAAAAGGCCGAGGAGACCAAGGCCGTGGAAAAGAAAGCCGCCGCTCCCGCTACAGCGAAGACCGCCGTAAAAAAGACCGACGAGAAGCTTGGCTTTTTTAAACGCATCGGCAAATGGTTCCGCGACATGAAAAGCGAGCTGAAGAAGGTCGTTTGGCCGACTCCGAAGCAGACGGCGAAAAACACCGTCATCGCGGTCGTCATGATCGTGGTGTGCGCTATAGTCCTGTGGGGCTTCGACAGCGCCGCTCAGGCCGCCGTCAAGGCTCTCATCAACATCTTCGCATAACGATGGCAGATAACGCGAAATGGTACGTTGTCCACACGTACTCCGGGTATGAAAACACCGTTTCCGCCTCCATTATGAAGGCCGCGGAAAACCGGCACATGGAGGATCTTATTCTGGACGTCAAGATCCCCATGGAGACCGTCACCGAGCACACGGACAGCGGAGACAAGACCTACGAGAGAAAAACCTTTCCGGGCTATGTTCTGGTAAAAATGATCCTGACCGACGAAAGCTGGCATCTTGTCCGAAACGCAAGAGGCTCCACCGGCTTCGTCTCCATGGACGGCAAGCCTGTTCCTCTGACGGAGCAGGAGGTTCTCGAGCTGGGTATGGAGCGCCACGAGATCGTGGTGGGCTTCGACCTGGGCGACACCGTCAAGGTCACGGACGGCCCGCTGGAGGGCTTTCTCGGCACGGTGGACGAGCTCGATCCGAATAAAGACCGCGTCCGGGTCATCGTGTCCATGTTCGGCCGGGAGACGCCGGTCGATTTCGAGCTTGACCAGATCGAAGCGGTCAAGGATGAATGATTTTTACACGCCTCATGACTGAGGCTTGGAGGAGAAATTGCTATGTCTCAAAAAGTAGTCGGATACATCAAATTTCAGGTTCCCGCGGGCAAGGCCACCCCGGCTCCCCCCGTTGGCCCCGCGCTCGGCCAGTACGGCATCAATATCGGCCAGTTCACAAAGGACTTTAACGAGCGCACAAAAGGCGACATGGGCATGATGATCCCCGTGGTCATCACCGTCTATGCCGACCGCAGCTTCACCTTCATCACCAAGACGCCCCCTGCGGCGCTTCTCATCAAAAAAGCCTGCGGCATCGAGCACGCCTCCGGTGTTCCCCAGCGGGACAAGGTCGCGACCATCTCCCGCGAGGATCTGCAAAAGATCGCGGAGCAGAAAATGCCCGATCTCAACTGCACCAGTATCGAGTCCGCCATGAGCATGATCGCCGGTACCTGCCGGAGCATGGGCGTTCTCGTCGGCGACTAAGCACAGCCCGTTTATGTGGGAGGAAAACTTCCGCTTAACCACATCTATTGGAGGAAAATTGAATGTTCAGAGGCAAAAACTATAAAGAGAGCGCCAAGCTCATTGATAAACAGACGGTTTACGACCCCGGCGAGGCTTTCGATCTTGTGTGCAAGGCCAGCAAGGCCAAATTCGACGAGACCGTCGAGCTCCATGTGAAGCTGGGCGTCGACGGACGCCACGCCGACCAGCAGGTTCGCGGCGCCATCGTCCTGCCCCACGGCACCGGCAAGACCCGCTCCGTTCTGGTGTTCTGCAAGCCGGAGCGCGAGGAGGAGGCCAAGGCCGCCGGCGCCGATTACGCCGGCGGGCAGGAGCTCGTCCAGAAGATCCAGACCGAGAACTGGTTCGATTTCGACGTCGTTATCGCCACGCCCGACATGATGGGCGTCGTCGGACGCCTTGGTAAAGTCCTCGGCCCGAAGGGTCTCATGCCCTCTCCCAAGGCCGGCACCGTCACCCCCAACCTGACGCAGGCCATCAACGAGGTCAAGGCCGGCAAGATCGAGTATCGTCTCGACAAGACGAACATCATCCACTGCCCCATCGGCAAGGTCAGCTTCGGCCCGGAAAAGCTTCAGGAGAACTACGACGCGCTCATCGGCGCCATCATCAAGGCCAAGCCCGCCGCGGCCAAGGGCCAGTATATCCGAAGCTGCGTGACCGCGTCCACCATGGGCCCCGGCATCAAGGTAAACGCCCAGAAGGGTCTGTAAGTCCCGTTTGATACGTACAAAAAACCCCGCCTGTTGGCGGGGTTTTTGTCATATCGTGGCACGGCGGGGGAGCGTTCCTCCCGGCGTCTTATTCGGCCTCGCCGGTACCGCCCCTGCGGCGGCGGCGCTGGCGGCCCTCGGGAGCCGCGCCCGCGGCGCTCTGATAGCAGTCCTGCGCCGTGCAGCGTTTGCGGC
>CAZEXC010000123.1:0-3392 GCA_964516625.1 uncultured Oscillospiraceae bacterium
AACTCGCTACCTCCACCTTGGCAAGGTGGCGCTCTGCCAAATGAGCTATGCCCGCAAATGGCGACCGAGAAGGGACTTGAACCCTCGACCTCCGGCGTGACAGGCCGGCGTTCTAACCGACTGAACTACTCGGCCAGAAATGGTGGGAACAACAGGACTCGAACCTGTGACCCCCTGCTTGTAAGGCAGATGCTCTAACCAGCTGAGCTATGCTCCCATGAGCCCGCGTTCCTCAAATCAGCTTTGCCATTATAAAACAGCGAGGGCCATTTGTCAACATTAAAATTGCGGAAATTACCAAAAAATAGGCAGTAACATAGGCAGTAACGGTGAACGCGGCATTCCATAACAGGAGAACCGGCCGCTGCGGTCAGCGGATGGGCCGGATCACCTCGATCCTGGTGATTTTGTCGCCGCTTTTTCCCATGACGCGCATCCGGCAGCCGGAGACTGTGACGATCCCGTCCTCTCCGTCCGGCCCGCCGCCTTCGGCCTGCGCCCCGGCGAACACGTCCAGAAGCGTGTCCGTTTTGGCGCAGGGGATATCCAGACCCAGCAATCGGTTGACGACGCGCATACGGATACCGGCGCGGAATATCGTCTCGTCAGAGGCGGAAAACTCACAGAACAGAAAGCGTCTGGTGGCAAACAGCGCCGCAATGGCGCACACGCCGATAAAGCTGCTCCAGACGGAGGAATGATCCACGATGATCTGGCGGGCGATGGCGAACAGCAGCACCTCAAACACCGTGTTGGCGGTGTGGGAGTACATCATGCGGATGAGCTCCACGCCGATGATAAGGTTAAAGCACGTCTCCAGAAGGTCGTCGTAATTCGGCCAGACGTTCAGATCCGGGATGTTTATAAGGGACAGGAACATCCGGGCGCACAGCAGGATGATGCCCAGCGCCAGCATGAGGGCGATGAAAAATTCCAGAATGCTGGTGAGCTTTTTCAGGAAGATGACGAGAAATTCTTTCATAGGGGCGGCCTCCTTCCGTGATGGGGCTTCCGCTTTCCGCTCTGTCGGGCGGCGGAAAGCTCAGCTTACGGTGACGAGCTCATACGCCTGAGCGCCAAAGCCCAAAGCCTCGGCGGCGTCTACGGTGTGGGCGCCGCTGCGCGATTCGATGCGCTCGATCAGGTGGTCGCGGCCTGGGTCGTCGGAGGCATAGACAAGGTCGAGGCAAGCCCGGTCGATGGCGATCGGATCCAAAGAAGCGAGGACGCCGATATCCGCCATGCAGGGATCCTCCGCTACGGCGCAGCAGTCGCAGTCCACGGACATATTTTTCATGACGTTTATAAAGGCCATGTTCCCGTGGAAGAAGCCGACCACGCTGGAGGCCGCGTCCGCCATGGACTCCAGAAACGGGATCTGCTCGGTTTCCCACATGGCCTCGGGCTTTCCCGCGCCGTGGATATATGCCTTGCCGTAGGAGGACGCCACGCCGATGGAAAGCTGCTTGAGCGCCCCGCCGAAACCGCCCATGGGGTGGCCCTTGAAGTGGGACAGAACCAGCATGGAGTCATAGTTTTGGAGGTTTTTGCCGACGTAGTTTTTCTTTATGCGTTTGCCGTTCGGGATATCCAGAATCATGTCCGGCCCCTCGGCGTCCATGATGTCCACGGGAAAGCTGCTGCTCCAGCCGTGGTACTCCATGGTTTTCCAGTGCTTTTCCGTGGTGTTGCGCTCCCCGTCATAGGCGGTGTTGCACTCCGCCACCGTGCCGCCAACATGCTCGATGACGGGCTTCCAGAAATCCGGGCGCAGGAAATTCTGGTTCCCCACCTCGCCGGAGTGGATCTTAACGGCTGTCCTGCCGGGAAGCTCCTTTCCCAGAAGCTCATACAGCTTCAGGACGGATGCGGGCGTTATCTCCCGCGTGAAATAAACGACGGCTTTTTCCATGACGCGGCCTCCTTATTATTGATATGAGCGCAAATTACGCCTCGGCCAGCTTCCGGCCCATCAAAACGCCCATGACGGAGCTCATCATCAGCCCGCGCGTCCAGCCGGAGCTGTCGCCCAGACAGTGCAGGCCGGGGACGTTCGTGTTGAAATCCTCGTCCATCCTGATGCGGTTGGAGTAAAATTTCAGCTCCGGGGAGTACAGCAGCGTCTCGTACGCCGCAAAGCCGGGGACGACGTGATCCATGGCTTTTATGAAGTTAATGATGTTTATCATGGCGCGGTAGGGCATGGCGGAGGTGATATCGCCCGCCACGGCGTCCGGCAGGGTGGGGCGGACGTTTGCGCGCTCGAGCTCCTTTTCCCATGTGCGCTTGCCGTCAAGGATATCGCCGAAGCGCTGGACAAGGATCTGGCCGTTTGCCAGCATGTTCGTCAGCTCGCCGACCTTCTGGGCGTAGGCGATGGGCTGGTTGAACGGCACGGAGAAGTTGTGGGAGCAGAGGATGGCGAGGTTCGTGTTTTCGCTTTTCAGCTCCTTGTAGGAGTGACCGTTGACGACGGCCAGACCGTTATCGTAATTTTCCTGCGCCACGAAGCCGCCGGGGTTCTGGCAGAAAGTGCGGACCTTGTTTTTGAACGGGGCGGGATACCCGATGAGCTTCGATTCGTACAGCGCCCGGTTGACGGTTTCCATGACCTCGTTGCGAACCTCCACGCGCACGCCGATGTCCACGGTGCTGGGCACATGGTCGATGCCATAGGTGGTGCACATGCTCTCCAGCCAGTCCGCGCCCCGGCGGCCTGTGGCAACGACGGTCTCGTCGGCGGCCAGCTCATGCTCCTGATGGCCGTCGGAGTAGCTGACGCCCTGACAACGCCCGTCTTTTACGAGGAAGCCGGTGCATTCGGTGTCAAACAGGATATCCACGCCGCGGTCAAGCAGCCAGTGCTCGATGTCGCAGTAAAGCCGGTGAGCCCTTTCCGTGCCAAGGTGGCGGATGGGGCAGGACACGAGCTTCAGCCCAGCCTGAATGGCCCGGGTGCGTATCTGCTTTACCTCCTGCGTTTCGTTCAGACCCTCGACGTGCTCGTCCGCGCCGAATTCGAGATAGATCCCGTCGGTGTAGTTGATGGTCTCCTGCACGAGCTTGTGGCCGATGAGCGTCGGAAGCTCGCCGCCGACCTCATACGACAGAGAGAGCTTTCCGTCGGAAAAAGCGCCCGCGCCGGAAAAGCCCGTGGTGATGGCGCAGTAGGGCTTGCAGTTCATGCACCTGTTCGTTACTTCCTTGGGGCAGCGGCGGTTTTCCACGCTCTTGCCCTTTTCAAGGATGGTGATTTTCTTCTGGCTGCCGCGGCGCAGAAGCTCCACTGCGGTAAAGATGCCCGCAGGGCCGGCGCCTACGATGACTATATCTGTTTTCACTTGCGTTCTCCTATGGATGTGAAAAATAGGCGATCCATGGTATAATAGCCG
>CAZEXC010000124.1:0-3343 GCA_964516625.1 uncultured Oscillospiraceae bacterium
TGCGTCTTCCGGCTGAAGGCGGGACACGCCTGACGCTTATTTATATTTATTTTATATAGAGAGGGAACCATGTTCAAACTGCTGAAACAGGAGGAGGGCCGCGCCCGCCGGGGGGAGCTTTCGACGCCCCACGGCACGGTACAGACCCCCGTTTTTATGAATGTCGGCACGGCGGCGGCCATCAAGGGCGCTCTGTCGGCGGCCGATCTTGAGAGGCTCGGATGCCAGATCGAGCTTTCCAACACCTACCATCTCCATGTCCGCCCCGGCGACGAGCTGATCAAATCTCTGGGCGGTCTGCACCGCTTCATGACGTGGACGGGGCCTATCCTCACCGACAGCGGCGGATTCCAGATATTTTCCCTCGCGGGGCTCCGAAGGATAACGGAGGAGGGCGTGGCCTTCCACAGCCATGTGGACGGGCGGAAGCTGTTCATCGGCCCGGAGCAGAGTATGCGTATCCAGTCGAACCTTGGAAGCGACATTGCCATGGCTTTCGACGAGTGCGTGAAAATCCCCTCGCCCCGGGAGTATTTTGAAGAAGCCTGCGGACGCACGCGCCGGTGGCTCGCGCGGTGCAAAAAGGCGCTCGCGGAATATAACGCCGAGCCGGACGCGGTCAACCCCGGCCAGATGCTGTTCGGCATAAATCAGGGCGGCGTCTACGGCGATCTGCGCGCCGACCACATGAAGGCCATCGCGGAGCTCGACCTGCCGGGCTACGCCATCGGCGGCCTTGCGGTGGGGGAGAGCCATCAGGAGATGTACGATACGATCGAGCTCGTGGAAGAATATATGCCGAAAGACAGGCCCCGCTACCTCATGGGCGTGGGGACGCCCGGCAATATCATCGAGGGCGTGTGGCGCGGCGTGGACATGTTCGACTGCGTGATGCCCGCGCGAAACGGCCGCCACGCCCATGTTTTCACAAAGAGCGGCATCCTGAACCTGAAAAACGAGCGCTATGCCGCGGACACGCTGCCCATCGACCCGGAATGCGGCTGTCCCGTCTGCCGCCGGTACAGCCGGGCGTACATCCGCCACCTTTTCAAGGCCGGGGAGATGCTCGCCATGCGTCTTGCGGTCATACACAACCTGTATTTCTACAACCGGCTGATGGAGGAGATACGCGGCGCGCTGGACGCGGGAACATTCGGCGCTTACCGGGCAAAATACGCGAAACTCCTTGACACAAGGATATAAACGACTTTATAATATGTAATGAAAAATCATGGAGGTACTACAAATGAAATTTGACCGACTTGTCAGGGCTCTGGCTCTTATCCTGTGCGTTGCAGTCATGGCCTTTATGCTCGCCGGCTGCTCGACTGCTACCGACGGTACCGCCTCGACCGACGACACCACTACCACTTCCTCCGGCGGCGGCAGCATGATCATTATGATCGTTTTGATGGTCGTTGTCTTCTATTTTTTCCTGATCCGGCCGGAGAACAAGAAGAAGAAACAGGCGGAAGAAATGCGAAGCTCCCTTTCCGTGGGCGACGAAATCACTACCATCGGCGGCATCGTCGGCAAGATTGTCGCGGTCAAGGATGACAGCATCGTATTTGAGACGGGCGAAGACCGTGTCCGTATGCAGGTGACGAAGTGGGCTGTCTCCACCAAGGGAAAGCAGACCGACGAGGCGAAAAAATAAGGCTCGAAGCCCGGAAAAAGCATAAAAAAAGCTCCCTGAGAATAGGTTTGTATCGACCGAATTTTCAGGGGGTTTTGTTATGTCCAAGCTGAAAAAGAAAAACATCGCCGTATCCGCCGCGGCCGGCGTTTTGGCCGCCATAGCGCTGACGGCTCTTTTGTGCCTGCCCTTTGCCGCCGCTGTCCGGCATCAGGTGCTTTCGCTCGGCGGCGTGTGGGTGTGGGCGGTGCTGGCGGCGGGGCTGTCCGTATTTATCTCCACGCTCGTCATTGCCCGCGCGCGTCAGCGTCAGGCGCTTCCGACCGGGGGATGTATCGCCGGAGGCGTCCTTCTGTCGGCGGCGCTGGTATGCGCTCTGGGCGGAGCCGGCCTTCACTTCGGCGTTCGGTTCTTATGGCTGGGGGGCGCCGTGCTGGCGGGCGGGATGCTCGGCGCAGTTATGTCGATTCGGCAAAATCAACATAAAAAACGCCGGTTCTGAGCGCGTGATATAACAGTTTGTAATAATACGGAAGGTTACATAAAAAGTTACAAATAATACAAAATATTGGCAAAATAAAAACAGATAACGCCATAAGCAGAGAAGAGAAGCGGGAAGAAAGGCAAAATTAGATTACAAATAGTAACAATTAATACAAAGATTGACATAAAATCATGGTCAAAAGTAACAAAAATTACATTTTTTGAAAAATTTGCTTGATTACTTTTTGGCTTTGCGGTATAGTGAGATACGATGATTATGTCAATCCAAACGAAGGAGCGTACCCACGGTGACGAACCAGGAATGCATGGAGAAATACGAGCGCTATTTGACGGACGAGAAAAAGACCGCCAAAAATACGCTCAGCTCGTATATGCGCGACATCCGCCAGTTCGGGACATATCTGGACGGCTGCGGCGGCGTGGGATATACGGACGCCGGGGAAAAGGAGCTGTGCGGCTACATAGACCATCTGCGTGCCGCGGGAAAATCCGTCGCCACGGTGTCCCGCAATATAGCCTCGCTGAAGAACTTTTACGCGTGGCTGAAGCTTCGCGGCTGGATATCGGAGCTGCCCACGGGCAAGCTCGTGCCGGAAAAAGCGGCGCACAAGCTGCCGGAGATACTCACCGCTCAGGAGGTGGAGCTTCTTCTTGAACAGCCGGAATGCACGGATCGGAAGGGCTACCGCGACCGCGCCATGCTGGAGCTTCTGTACGCCACCGGCATCCGCGTCACGGAGCTTATAAGTCTGGACGTGACGGATGTGAACCTCTCCGCCGGCATCATCACCTGCCGCGGACGGGACAGGGTGCGATCCATCCCGCTGTACCCCGCGGCGCTGAAGGCGCTGAAGGATTATGTGGAGTTCATCCGACCGGATATGATCGCCTCGCCATCCGAGCGCTCTCTCTTTGTGAACGTCAGCGGCGAACGCATGAGCCGTCAGGGCTTTTGGAAGATCGTCAAATCCTATCAGCAGAAGGCGGGCATTGAAAAAGACATCACGCCCCACACCCTGCGCCACAGCTTCGCGACCCACCTTTTGGAAAACGGAGCGGACTTGCGATCTATTCAGGAAATGCTGGGCCACGCGGACATAAGCTCCACGCAGATATACTCCCAGCTCGTCAAAAAGCAGCTCAAGGACGTATACAACAAAGCCCATCCACGGGCGTGATAAAAGCACCCGCCCCGCGCCGATG
>CAZEXC010000125.1:0-3310 GCA_964516625.1 uncultured Oscillospiraceae bacterium
CGGATCACCGCCTACGAAAAGCACGGGCTGCTGAAGGATATGGAATAAGCACAAGCTGCGCGTATGCGTGCCGAGCCTGTGATCGAGCCGCGCCGTTTGCCGCGGGCCTTACCGTTTCGGAAGGCTCCTCCGGCGATCCGCAGCATTCTTTACCGCGCGGCGCATGACCTTGGAGAGGGTCGCTAAAAACTACTACTCTATCATACAGGGAGTTTCTGTCTTGAAAAAGCTACTGAGCATCATCCTCTGCATTGCCATGGCGCTGAGCCTTGGCATCGGCGCTTTTGCCAGCGGCGAGGCCTCCGGGGGCGGCGCGGCGCTGCCCTCCGGCGGCAATTTCGGCGACGTGACGACAGGCGTTGTGAACAATACCGTCGTACTTGTCTCCGGCGGTTCGGCGGAGGCGGACGAGAACGCCGCCGATGTCTTCGAGCTGGCGTCGGGCGGCGTCATCGACGGCGCCCGGGTTTCCGGCCTGCATATCGAAAACGCCAGCGTCTACAACAGCCGCAGCGCCTCCGGCGAGACGGAGCAGGGCGTCTCCGGCGTGACCTTCGTGGATACGGACGGCCTGTTCGGCGGCGCGGAGGGCTATTATGACGTAGACGAGGGCGGCGACCCGCTGGCAAGGCCCGCGGTCACCGCGGGAACCACCTACAACTCCGTCATCATCCTCGACGATGAGGACGACGTCTTCGTCCGCTCCGGCGCGGAGATTGCCATGGGCGCGGCGCTGGCCATGGGCGGCGGCACGGAGGAAAATGTCCTCACGGTGGAAAACGTCTATCTCTGGACGGCCGGCTTTAAGCGCACGAGCCTTTTTGCCGACGACAACGCGGCCCGGCTCGTGGTACGGAACAGCCGTATCGTCTGCCCCGGCGCGGACAACTATAAGTTTGGCCATCAGGCGCTGTACGGCGGCTCCCGCGCAACGCTCCTGCAAAACGGTGACTGCTGGTTTTATAACAGCTCCATTGTGACCGAGGGCTGGGGCGGCCTTGCCATCGACAGCTCCCCGAACCTTGACCTGTACGCCGTGAACACCACGGTGGACGTGCTGGGCGGCGGCTATGTCAGCTATACCCCCGGCGACGGCAGCATAAACTTTTTCGGCGTGCGGGGCGAAAGCGCGCTGTACGGCGTGTTCGTTACCGGGAACTCCAGCGCGTACCTGCACTCTCTGGCGGACGCCACCGAGGAGGCCATGACGTATCTTGACGAGGAAAAGGACACGGCGGCGGAGCCCGTCACCGAGGACGGGCGCACGGAGATATACGCGGATTACGCCGCGTATCTGACCCATCAGGGAGGCGGCAACTCCACCACCACGGAGGGCTATCTCTTTGCGGAAAACACGCTGCTGTCTACGGACACGGATATTCGCATTGCGGACAATTCCCATTTTCTGAACGACAATTACGGCGGCGCAAGCTGGTTCTGGACCGAGATGTATCGCGGCAGCACCTGCCTTGCCCGCAGCACCAACGCCACATTTGAATTTGATAACGTGGAGCTGGAAAGCCGCACCGGGGTCATTTTCCAGACCATCGTGAACTGGGAGGGTACGAGCAAGGACTTCACGCTGGAGGACGGCGAGGAAGCCGTAGGCAATACCCTCATCATGCGGAATATGGACGTGACCGGCGATATCCGAAACGATGACGTCTATCGCGATCTGTATGTCGATATCACGGACGCGACCGTTTCCGGCGCGATGGTCTCCACCACGGTCGACACGTGGAACGACATGTGGACGGTGGAGGAGCTGGAGGCGAGCGCCGCCTATGACGCGGCTCTGGCCGAGCAGGCGAGCTGGGCCGAGGAAATACCGAACCCCACCTATGACGCGGAATATCCCTATGCGGACTTTGTGCTGGATACGGCGCTGATCTCCGAGGAGATGACCCTTCCGGCGTATCATGAATGCAACGGCATCCGCCTTACGCTGAACGACGGCGCGGTATGGAACGTGACCGGCGGCAGCCGGCTCGTGAGCCTGACCGTGGCCGATGGCGCGGCGGTTTATGCCGAGGGCTATGATATCTATGTGGGCTGTAACATGGAAGGCGAGGACTTTTTCGATATCTCCACCGGCGAGAAGGCAGAATCCCTGCCTGCCGGAGAATACGAGGGCGTCGTGATCGTCCCGTCCGACACGGCGCTGAAAACCGTTACCGTGGACGGCGAGGAATATGTCCGCCTGTCGGATATCATGGAGCTTGCGGATGACGCCGCTTCGGAGGGAGGCAGCATCGTGCTGCGGGGCGCGCGTCTGCTCGACAGCCAGTATGACGGCGAGGCGCTTGATGTCCTTGTGCGGGACGGCTATATCGTCGAGGTGGGCGAAAACCTCGCCGGCGACGAGGTCGTTGACCTGACGGGCTGCACCCTGATGCCCGGCCTTATTGACGCCCATGTCCATGCGGCGGGTTCCGATTATGGGATCGAGCTTTTGAAAACGTGGGCGCAAAACGGCATCACGTCTGTCCGGGAGGAGGGTATGCTGTCGACTCTGGGCGAGGAAGATTTCATAGCCCTCATCGAGGAGGCGAACGACGACCCCGAAAGCGCCTGTCTCGTCTCCTGCGGCAAATATCTGGATGTAGAGGGCGGCTACGGCATGGGCCCCACGGGAAACATGGGCGTTGTCATCACCACCCCGGAGGAAGCCGCCGCGGAGATCGAATATAAGGCCGAGCTTGGCTACCCGCAGGTGAAGATCGGCATCAACTCCGACGAAAACCGCATGACGGCGGAGGAGATAACGGCCATCATCGAGACGGCTCACGAAAACGGTATGACGGTGGCGGCGCATGTGAACTATGCCGATTATCTGGCGGAGCTGGTGGGCTATGGCCTTGACGAGTCGGCGCACACGCCGTCCGACGAGATGAGCGGCGAGCTCATCGACGGCATGGTACAGGCAAACGTGGCCATGAACACCTCCGGCGCGGAAAGCTGCGAGGACGTCAAGATCGCGAACCTCAAGGCGTTTTATGAGGCCGGCGGCTTCATCACCGTGGGCACCGACCTCATGCGCAATTATGACGACTGCATGACCGCGCTGGCATCCGAAATGGCCGTTCTGGCCAAAGCGGGGCTCACCGTGCAGGAGGTCATTGCCTGCGCTACCCACAACAACGCCATCGCGCTGGGGCTCGACACCGGCGATATCGCCGCGGGTCTGCAGGCGGATCTCGTGGCCGTAAAGGGCGAGGTGGACGAGACGTTTGACGCCCTCGGCGGCATCTCCTTTGTTATGAACGACGGCGTGATCATCAAAAAGTAAGCGGACGCCCCGGCGGCTGCG
>CAZEXC010000126.1:0-3285 GCA_964516625.1 uncultured Oscillospiraceae bacterium
ATATTTTTTGAAAATTTTTTACGATTTTTTTCGATTTTTTTGCGGATCTTCCTGCAAACGGCAAGGCCGGGAGGCGTTTTTTCTGTTTTACCGCCGGGCGATCGGTCTCGCCAAAAGAACAAGGGACGTTCGTGCCCCTATATCCTATAATAATATATGCTTCGCCCCGCGCCGCCAATATGGCGGCGCGGGGCGTTTGTTTTTTCGACAGAGCCTAATCCCCGCGGACGAAGAGGATGAGATCCTCGTCGAAATATCGCAGGATGGCGGCCCGGCCAACGACAAAATGGTCGCTGTCGATGGTGACGGTGACAGTCCCTCCCTCGACGCCGACGGCCATATCGTAATCCGGCAGGGCGGGAAAAACGTTTTCCTCCAGCTCGGCGGCCAGCGCCTCCGGGTCACCGGCGTAATATTCCATCGTCTGGGGCGGCTCGTAGCCGGGGATGGGGTCGCGGCCGCTGGTCAGGCACACCGCCGTCACGAGCACGGCCAGAATAAGGAACAGCGCGCATCCGGCCGGTCGGATGTTTTTTACAAATTGCTGCCCCGCCGTGAGCTTCGGCGGCTTTTCAAACGGTTTCTGCTCGTCCAACTCAGTATTTTACGCGCTCGGCGATATAGGCGGCGGCCTCGCTCATGGGGATGCGGACCTGCTCCATGGAATCCCGTTCGCGGACGGTGACGCAGTGGTCGGCGGGCGTCTCCCCGTCGCCGACGGTCTGGAAGTCCAGCGTCACACAGAAGGGCGTGCCGATCTCGTCCTGCCGGCGGTAGCGCTTGCCGATGGAGCCCGTCTCGTCATAGTCGCAGGAAAACTCGCGGCTGAGCTCGGCGTAAAGCTCTCTGGCGGGGCCGGCGAGGATATCCTTTTTCGACAGGGGCAGGACGGCGCATTTATACGGCGCAAGCTGGGGATGCAGGTGCAGAACGGTGCGGATGTCGGGGTTCCCCTTTTTGTCAACGCCCACCTGTTCCTCGTCGTAGGCGTCCACGAGAAACGCCAGCATGACGCGATCCGCGCCCAGAGAGGGCTCGATGACATAGGGGATATAGCCCTCGGCCATGCCCTCCTCCCTGTATTCCATCTTCTCCCCGGAAAAGGTCTGGTGCTGGGTAAGGTCATAATCCGTTCGGTCGGCGATGCCCCACAGCTCCCCCCAGCCGAAAGGAAAGAGATACTCCAGATCCGTCGTGGCCTTGGAGTAGAAGCTCAGCTCCTCCGGCTCATGGTCGCGCAGGCGGAGATATTCGTCGGTCATGCCAAGGCCGAGGAGCCACTGATGGCAGAAGCTGCGCCAGTACTGGAACCACTCGAGGTCGGTGCCCGGCTCGCAGAAAAACTCCAGCTCCATCTGCTCGAATTCCAGAATGCGGAACGTGAAGTTGCCCGGGGTGATCTCGTTGCGGAAGGATTTGCCGATCTGGCAGATGCCGAAGGGGATCTTTTTGCGGGTGGTCCGCAAAACGTTTTTGTAATCCACGAAAATGCCCTGCGCCGTCTCCGGGCGGAGGTACACGTCGGTACCGCTTTCCTGCGTGACGCCCTGATGGGTCTTGAACATGAGGTTGAATTTTTTGATGTCCGAGAAGTCGCAGACGCCGCAGCCGGGGCAGGGGATTTTTTTCTCCCGGATGTATTCCACCATCTCCTCGTTCGTCATGGCCTCCACGTTTACGTCCACGGCCTCGGCCGCGGCCCATTCCTCGATGAGCTTATCGGCGCGGTGGCGGCGCTTGCAGCCCCTGCAGTCGATGAGGGGGTCGTTGAAATTCGTGACGTGGCCGGAAGCCTCCCACACCCGTGGGTTCATGAGGATGCCGGCGTCCAGCCCCACGTTATAGGGGCATTCCTGCACGAACTTCTTCCACCACGCGTTTTTCACATTCTGCTTCATGAGCACGCCAAGCGGGCCGTAGTCCCACGAATTGGCAAGTCCGCCGTAGATCTCGGAGCCGGCGAAAATAAAGCCGCGGTTCTTGCAAAGAGCCACGATCTTTTCCATGGTCTTGTCCTGGGCACGCATACGCATAATATCAGTTACTCCTTTGCGGGTTTATTTGCGGGTTCTGTGTATTCCATCGTCCCCTGCTCGTCCAGCGTCCGCTCAAAGGCGGGGATGAAGTGCTCAAGGAAATAATCGACCTCCGGCAGGCCGTAGCCGCGGAGGGCGTCGAGGGATTTCCGCTCCGCCTGAAGGAACTCATCGTTCCCGGCGCGGCGCTCCTCGATACATTTGATATAGGCCGAGAGCTTGTCCGCCGCTTTCACAAGACGGCGCAGCTCCGGGTCGGTGTCCGTCAAAAGCGGCGCGTATGCCGGGCGGAGCGCCTCGGGGAGCATATGCAAAAGCTTTTCCGACGCGGCGGCCTCCACCTGACGGTAGGCGGTCATGATCTCGGGGTTGTTATATTTGATGGGCGTAGGCAGGTCGCCGGTGAGTATCTCCGACGCATCGTGGAACAGCGCGGCGGCGGCGGCGGCGCCGGGGTCGCAGTCCCGGCCGAAGACGTCCCGCCGGATAACGGCCAGCGCGTGGGCCAGAACAGCCGCCATATGGCTGTGCTCCTGCACGTTTTCCGGCATGACGGAGCGCATGAGCGCCCAGCGGTCTATGTTTTTCATCCGCGCGATGAGCGCGTAAAAGTTGCTCATGGGACACGATCCCTTTCTCTTCCTCGCCGCTGCTCCGGGCCGGAGGCTGTCGTGTTTTCGGATGCCCGCGTCCGGCGGGAAGCGTCCCTTTTATCGGGAAAATCACGTTATTTCTAAATATAACACAGGCTCCGGGATATTTCAATCGTTTCTTGCGCGGAGCCCCGCGGCGGGCAAAGCGCCTGACAAAACGGACGCCGCCAATAGGATCGCTATGCCTGACCTTTGTGAATACGAGGGAATTTCAGGCCGTTTCGGGAAATTTTTGTTTTGCCCCCACATTTCGGTTGACAAAATACGCCGCAGACATTATTTTAAATATAGATAAGCTAAGAATGTATACTTTCGTTAATCCCAGAGTGAGGAGAATCGTTATGGGATCGAGGCTGAAGAAATATTTATCTCTGCTTCTGGCCTTGCTTTTTAGCCTGTCGGCGCTGCCGCCTGCCGCGCTGGCGGACGAGGCGCAGCCCGCCGAAACGGAGCTTACGGAGCAGAACCAGACGGAGGATGTCCCGCAGGAGGAGGAAGCTTCCTCCTCCGGGGCGGATGCCGCGGAGAGCGCCGGGGAAACGGGGGACGTTTCCGCGCCCGTGGACGAGACTTCCGGGACGGACATCGGTACCGAG
>CAZEXC010000127.1:0-3236 GCA_964516625.1 uncultured Oscillospiraceae bacterium
GGAAATGTGCTGTTTGCGCCGGGAATGTGTCGTTTATGCCGGACGCATTGCATTCGCGCGGCGCTCATGTTATCATCACAAATGATAAATAATTAACTTTATTTATTGAATACTGCGCCCCGCGCAGAAAAAATTTGGGAGGACAACAAAATGAAAAAACTGACTGCACTGCTTCTGGCCGTGATGATGGTCATGGCGCTGTGCGCCTGCGGCGGATCAGACGACAGCTCCGCTGCGGAGGACGCCGCCGAGATCGCCGCGGAACCGGCCGCTGAGCCCGACGCCGCCGCGCCCGGAAGCGAAACAGCCGACGCGGCGGAGGAACCCGCTGCGGGCGAGGCCTCCGGCGAACCATCCGGCGAACCATCCGGCGAGATGGATGTGGAGTCCTATATGCCGGACGAGGGCGATTACGCCAAGGATTTTGAGGGCTACCGTCAGTACTGCCGCGACGGCTATCTGGCCGACGCCTTCCACCCCGCGGAGCTCGAGGAGGAGACGCTTGCCGAGATAGACGGCGCCACCGAGGATAACTATACCGAGTGCACCAACTGGACGAACATCATCGACCTTGGCGTCGTGCTGTCCTATGAGGACTTTCTGGCCTACTGATACATCCTGTTATCAAGCAAACTGCCGCTGATTTTCGGCGGCAGTTTCAAAATTTTGAAAGGACGGAATATTATGAAAAAACTGCTATCCATGCTCCTGTGCCTGTGTCTGGCGCTGAGCCTGTGCGCGAGCGCCTTCGCCAGCGCCGAGCCGTCTGCCGAGGCGGACGCCGACGCCGCGCTCCTGCTTTCGGATCCCGCATGGGAAAAAAGCGCGGACGGCTCCTACTATTCCCTGACGAACGTGGCCTACTGCACGAACGTCGTAGATGAGGCATACCAGTATATGAACATCTACGTCCCCGCGGCCTACATCGAAGGCGGCGAGTGCAACGGCTATACCGCCGAGACCGCGCCTGTCATCATCGAAAACAACTGCATGGGCTGGAACAGCTCCACCCCCGGCTCCGCCAATACCGCCTATCTGGCCGAGGGCTTTGTCCATGTGAACGTGGGCGCGCGCAGCCGCAACGCCGAGACGGGTAAAATGCCCGCGCCGGTGGTGGATCAGAAGTCCGCCGTCCGCTGCCTGCGCCTCAACGACGGTGTCATCCCCGGCGATAAGGAGAAAATCATCTCCCTCGGCTCCTCCGGCGGCGGACAGATGAGCTCCATCCTCGGCGCTACCGGCAATATGGACGAATATTATCCCTATCTGTATGAGTCCGGCGCGGCCGGCATCGTCCGGAATGCCGACGGCTCTTATACGTCTACCATAAACGATGACATCTATGGCTCCATGTGCTTCTGCCCCATCGCCGATTTGAACAACGCCGACCTCGCTTACGCGTGGCTGCGCTTCGATACCGGCGAGACGGGCGCGTCCACCATGTTCAGCGGCGAGATTGCCTTTTCCGAGTTCCAGTTGGCGCTGCAGGACGATCTGGCCGTTGCCTACTGCGAGTATATCAATTCCCTTGGCCTTGTCAACGAGGAAGGGAAAGAGCTGACCTTCGACCTTCAGGCGGACGGTACGCCCGATCCCCGCAGCGGCTCCTTCTATGACCAGATTCTGGAAAATATCTCCGATGCGCTGAACGCGTGGATAAGCGCCGGCGCCTACGCCGAGAGCTCCTCCTCCGGCGAACCCTATGACAGCGCGGAGGCCTATATCGCCACGCTGAGCGATACGGAAAGCTGGCTTATCCAAAACGCCGACGGCTCCTATGCCGTCACCGATCTTGCGGGCTTTTTGAACGGTACGGGTCTGGCCCGCAACAAGGACATCCCCGGCTTTGACACCTTCTTCGCCACCGAGGAGGGCAACGGCTTCGGCGTCATCGGCGAGGACGGCGTCCACTTCAGCGCCTCCGTGGCCGCCGTGCTGGAGGCGAATTACGATGAATACAAGACCATGGACGGATTTGCCGAGCAGGATGTGGACGAATACATCGCTCAGGCTGTCCGCGAGGACATTCAGGAGCAGGCGTACCTTATGAACGCCACCCAGATCATGCTGGCCGTGGCAAACGGCGAGGAGGAATCCGACATCGCCCGCTGCTGGCGCACCCGCAACGGCACCGCCGACGAGCACACCAGCTTTACCATTGCCTATGATCTGTGCATGGCCGCCGTGATGGCCGGCGCGGAGGCGGATTACAGTCTGGTGTGGAACATGCCTCACGGCTCCAACGAGGGCGAGACCACAGGAACCTTTGCGGAGTGGGTCCACGCCATCTGCGGCGGCGCCGCCGCTTCCGCAGAGCCTGCCTCCGACGAGGTAAGCGCGGAGCTTTCCGACGGCGGCTGGCCTATGTCCGGCTCCGGCGACACCTCCATGGACGCATACAAATCCTATTTAAAAGCCTATATGGACTGCGTGCCCGAGATGGACGGCCATGAGGAGGAGCTTTACGGCCTTATCGATCAGGAGACGTTCTCCGATGCGCCTGTGGCTATGGCGTTTGAGGATTGGTTCGAGGAAAACGCCATGTCCTATGACGAGTTCGCTGCCGCAGGCGGCAGCTATGAGCTGCACTACTTCGGCGTGACGAACCCCGCGGACGGCGACCCCACCTGATCTGACGCGGAAATCCCCGCTTGCGCGGCTTTCGCCTCCCGTATGTCGGCAAAGAAATCCCTCAGAAGCCCGGCGCACTCGTCCGCCAGCACGCCGCCGTATATGGCGGGGCGGAAGCCGTAGCGCTCCTCGAACAGGTTCAGAACGCTCCCGCAGGAGCCGGTGGAGGGCTCTTTCGCTCCGTAAACCAGCGTCGGTATGCGCGCGTTTATCACCGCCCCGGCGCACATGGGGCACGGCTCCAGCGTCACATACAGCGCGCATCCGTCCAGCCGCCACGAGCCGGCGGCCCGGCACGCCTGCTCGATGGCTTCTATCTCCGCGTGGCAGACGGCGCTGCGCCGCTCCTCGCGGCGGTTTCGGCCCCGGCCGATGATTTCGCCGCCGCGGACGACCACCGCGCCTACGGGCACGTCCCCGGCCTTTTCCGCCTCCCGCGCCAGCGCCAGCGCCGCGCGCATATAGTCCTCCCGCTGCATATCCCTGCCATCCTCCGCAGATCGTTTTGCCCCATTATACCAGAAGGGCGGGCGCCTGAAAAGCGCCCGCCCTGTCCTTTTCCATGAAAATTTCCGTCCCGATCGGCAGCTTCAAGAGCCGGCTGC
>CAZEXC010000128.1:0-3121 GCA_964516625.1 uncultured Oscillospiraceae bacterium
GCCAGAGCGATAAGATTCTCCCCCTCCTCCGAGCGGACAAGGAGCTTCTGCCAGCCGTCGCCGTCCGGCTCGGACAGCGCTATGTCGCACCAGTGGGCGGAGAGGGATGTCCCAAACACCATGCCCACCGCGCCGCCGCGCGATTTTTCCCGAAACGCCGCCAGCGTCTCGTCCGCGCCGCCGGTCACGGAACGCTGACCGGGCCCGGTAAAGCCCTCCCGCCGGGCAAGGCCGTCCAATATCCCGGCCGCCGCGCCGGAAACGCCCTGCGTCGGCTTTACCAGATACGCCCGCCGCACAGGGCCCCGCTCCGTCCACGCCACGCGGGGGAAATATTTCTTTTTCAGCGCGGCGCGTTCCTCATCAGTTAACATAATCATATATTCTGTAAATTCCTTCCTCTCTCTTTTCACGCGCTTCCATTATAACGGGCCGCCCGCGAAAAAGCAACGCGCCCTTGCGATACGCGCCGTTTTGCGGTATGATAGATAAGCTATGAGAACATATGACGCGGGACAATGCGATATCGTGGTCATCGGCGCGGGACACGCCGGCATTGAGGCTGCCCTTGCCGCGGCGCGGCTGGGGCTCGACACGGTGTGCTTCACCATCAGCCTTGACGCCGTGGGCAACATGCCCTGCAACCCGGCCATCGGCGGCACGGGCAAGGGGCATCTTGTCCGGGAGCTGGACGCCCTTGGCGGCGAGATGGGAAAGGCCGCCGACAAAGCCTGCATCCAGTATCGGATGCTCAATCTCGGCAAGGGCCCGGCAGTCCACTCTCTCCGCGCTCAGGCCGACCGCCGCCGGTATCAGGAGGTCATGAAGCAGACGATGGAACGGCAGGAAAACCTCCGTCTCAAGCAGGGGGAGGTCGTTTCCGTCGGCGTGGAGGACGGGCGCGTGCGCTCCGTCACAACGGATAAGGGGGCGGTCTACGCGACGAGAGCCGTCGTCATCGCCACCGGCACCTATCTCGGCGGGCGAACCATCACGGGCGAGGCCGTGCGCGATTCCGGCCCCGACGGGCTCGCGGCCTCCCTTCCGCTGACGGATCGTCTCAAGGCGCTTGGTCTTCGTATGCGCCGGTTCAAGACGGGCACGCCCCCGCGCGTGAACGCCCGGACGGTGGATCTGTCCCGGATGCAGATACAGTACGGCGACGAGGAAATAGAGCCGTTCTCCTTTTCCACCGCGGAGCCGCCCAAGAACCGCGCGGTGTGCTACCTTACCTACACGACCGCCGAGACGCACCGCATCATTCGCGAGAGCCTTGACCGCAGCCCCCTGTATTCCGGGGTCATCCACGGCGTGGGGCCGCGGTACTGCCCCAGCATCGAGACGAAGATCGTCACCTTCCCGGACAAGCAGCGCCACCAGCTTTTCGTCGAGCCCATGGGTCTGAACACCGAGGAGCTTTACATACAGGGCTTTTCCTCCTCCCTGCCGGAGGAGGTGCAGATAAAAATGGTGCGCTCCCTTCCCGGCTTTGAAAAGGCGGAGATCACCCGTCCGGCCTACGCCATCGAATACGACTGCCTCGACCCTACGGAGCTTTACGCCAGCCTCGAATCGAAAAAAATCGCCGGACTTTTCGGCGCGGGGCAGTTCAACGGCTCGTCCGGCTACGAGGAGGCCGCCGCCCAGGGATGGGTGGCCGGGGTAAACGCCGCCCGGCGCGTGCGCGGGCAGGAGCCGCTTATCCTGAAGCGGTCGGACGGGTACATCGGCACGCTCATAGACGATCTTGTGACCAAGGGCACGGAGGAGCCGTACCGCATGATGACGAGCCGTTCCGAGTACCGGCTCCTGCATCGGCAGGACAACGCCGACCAGCGTCTGGCCGGCATCGGCCACGCCGCAGGGCTCGTCTCCGACGCACAATATCAGGCGGTGCTTGACAAATACGCCGCCGTGGACGGCGAAATCGAAAGGCTCAAAAGAAACCGGCTGTATGAGCTCCTGAAGCGGCCGGAGAACACCTACGCCTCCCTCGCCGGACAGGACCCGGACAGACCCGCGCTTCCCCCCGCCGTCGTGCGGGAGGTGGAGATATCCGTCAAATACGAGGGCTATATCCGCCGCCAGCTCAAGGAGGTAGAAGTCTTTTCCAAAATGGAGAACCGCCGCCTTGCCCCGGATATCGACTACGCCGCCATCCCCGGCATCCGCACCGAGGCAAAGCAAAAGCTCGCCGCCATCCGTCCGGCCAGCTTCGGCCAGGCCGGGCGCATCTCCGGCGTGTCCCCCGCCGACCTGACCGCCCTTATGATATGGGTCGAACGGGACAGGGGCGGAGATAATAGTTGACATAATAAAGTTTACATAATTATTGGAGGATCTGCATGAAAACCATTGATTTTGAAAAAAAGCTCATCGTTGTCACCGGCGGCACCGGCGGCATCGGCAGGACCATCGTCCGGGCGCTTCTGGCCGCGAACGCCCGCGTCGCGGCGACGTATCGGGGCACGGCCGCCATGGAGGCGGCGCGGGCGGAGCTGTCCGGCCTCGGCGACGTCCGATTTTTCCCGGCGGACATGGAGAACGTGGATACCATGGCTCCCTGCGTGGACGCCATCGTCGCGGAGATGGGCGGGATATCCGGCCTTGTTCAGGCCGCGGGCATGATGGGCGGCAAGCCCGGCCTTGAGATAACCACGGAGGACTGGGACAGGCTCATGGCCGTCAACGCCCGGGGCGCGTTTTTCTTCATGCAGGCGGTGGTGGCGCGCTCCATGCGGGAGCATGGCGGCTCCATCGTGAACATCGCGTCCATGGCCGGCATACGCGGCATGTGCCCGCCCATTCAGGGCGCGCATTACGGCGCGTCCAAGGCCGCGCTGGTGGCCGTCACCATGCAGGCGGCGGTGGAATGGGCGGAGCTCGGCATCCGCTGCAACTGCATCGCCCCCGGCGGCGTGAAGTCCGGCCCTATGGCGGGTCTGAAAAAGGAGGAGCTGCCCCCCTTCATGGTGGCGAACGTCCCCATGCGCGATCTGGTCGCGCCGGAGTGCGTCGCGGACACGATACTGTATCTTTTGAGCGACATGTCCCGGTCCATGACCGGCCAGTGTCTGGTCATAGACGGCGGCTCCACCGCCTGCGGGTACTAAAAGCCCGC
>CAZEXC010000129.1:0-2995 GCA_964516625.1 uncultured Oscillospiraceae bacterium
GAGAGCTGGTTTGCGTCGCAGGCCAGCGTGGTGTTGGCGATCATCAGCGGCGCGGGCATCACGCCGGTCTCCGCGATGCCAAGCATGGTCTTATGGTAGGAGCAGAAGCTCTCCGGCACATCGCTCTCCTCCGCCGCCTCCGCAAATACCCGCTGACAGGCAGTGGAGGCCACATAGACGGAGATCCCCTCCGGGAACATGGGAACGATCCCCATGGCGTGAAGCAACTCGCAGGGGAAAAAGATGTTGACCATCACCGATCTCTTCGGATGCCGAAAGGAGTCCACAATGGTTCCGGCCACCGCCCCGTTCAGGCGGACGATGGCCGAAGGGACATCCGTTCCGTGTTTGTGCGTTCCCGTAAACCGCACCCAGGAATAGGCTGCCGTCAGCAGCTTCCGGGCGCGGTCGGGGCGCGTTACGACCTCTCTTTCGATGATTTTGCCAAGTGTCTCAATGTATTTTTCCATATTTTCTTATTTTCTCGCGGCAAACCGGGGCCGGGCGTTCGCAAGCCGTCCGGGCAGAGCGGAGCCGCCGATGCTTTCCTCCGGGAACAGGGATTTTGGATGCGAATGGATTTAGTATGTCATGTCCTCGGCCCGTTGTCAAGGGTGTTCCCGCCCCCTCCTTTACCGTGCCGGTACGGCGTTTCCTTGGCTGCCTTTACAGCGTTTTATTCATATTATGTCAACTCATTCGACGGCTGTGCCCCACGCAAGAATTTCGCTTTACTTTCAAACTTTAATGCTGTAAAATATAATGAGAAAGGAAGCGCCGAGCATGAACAAGATCCATCGCAAATCCCGGTATGAAATGATGTATAAAGCCATCCTGTCGCTGAAAAACGAGGAGGAGTGCAGAAGCTTCTTCGACGATCTGTGTACCGTTTCGGAGCTTCAGGCCATGGAGCAGCGCTTTCAGGTGGCGTGGCTGCTCAGCAAGGGGTTTATCTATAACGACATTCTGGAGAAGACGGGCGCGTCCAGCGCTACCATCAGCCGCGTGAAACGCAGTCTGCAATACGGCGCGGGCGGGTATGAAACAGTCTTTGCCCGTCTTTCCGACGGGACGGAAGCGCCGAAGGAAACGCCGGACGACTGAATGCTTTTGCGAAATTCCTCCATGGCGGACGGCATGAGAACAGGCGGTTTTGTGACCCGGATATCCTGTACCCCTATCCCAAGGAGCCGACAGACAGCCGCCATATGGCTCGGAGGTAAAGCATGCGGAAAAATATATGGTGGATACTCGCCATCGCGGTCGTTTTATGCGCCGCGGCCGTTCAGGGCTTTTCCGGCGGCGGGGTGCAGACGATAGAGCTCTCCGCCACGATGTCCCCTGCCGAAACCGCAGCGGCGGAAATCGCGGAAACGCCGGAGCCCTCCCCGACAGAGGCGGATGACCAGATGGTGTGGATACCCGTAAACGGCGGCACAAAATACCACAGCACGCCGACCTGCAGCGGCATGGCAGACCCGCAGTGCGTCACCATAAGCGAGGCCGCCGCTCTGGGATATGAGCCATGCGGCCGCTGCATGTGACGCGCCGGCGCCGCCCTGTCGGCATCGTCAGAGCCCCATGGCCTCGCGCGATCATACGGGCGTGCGCGTGGGACGGCTGCGCCAAAGAGCATAGAGTAAGATAGAGTATATTATGTAAACTTAAAAAAGTGTGAGCATCAGACCGCAGCGCCCGGGAACAACCGTCCCCGGGCGCTGCGGTCTTCGCCGCTTATGCAGCGGAAGCGCGGGCGTTTTTACGCCATATCCAGCAGCTTCAGGTAGTATTCCACGCCCACGGGCAGGACTGCCTCGTCGTCAAAGGTGAAGTCCGGCGAATGCAGCGCGGCGGCGTCCCCCACGCCAAGGAAGGTGAACACCCCCGGCGCGCAGCGCTGGTAAAAGGAAAAGTCCTCCGCCGTCATATCCGGCCGGGGCAGGAGATGGAGCCCTTCCGCGCCGAAAAAGGAAAACATCTGCCCGGTCAAATCCGGGTCGTTGTCCACGGGGGGATAGCCCTCGCTGAACCGCACCTCGGCGGCGCAGCCGTATTCTGCCTCCAGCGCGGCGGCAAGCTCCCGGCATCGGCGGGTAATGAAATCGAACGTCTCGTGCGAGAAAACGCGCACGGTGCCGTTTATCTCGCACCGGTCGCTCACCACGTTGCGGACGGTCCCGCTCGTCATTTTCCCGAAGCTTATAACGCGCGGCTCCTCCGGCGGGAGCTCCCGCGCGGCCATATCGTACACTCGCAGAAGAAGCTCCGCCCCGGCCTGAAGCGCGTCTATTGCCTGACTCCGGCGGGCGATGTGGGCGCTTCGGCCACGGATAATGACGTCCACCTCGCTGTTTTTTGCCATCATGGGGCCCGGCTTTGTCCACAGCGTCCCCGCGGGAAGACCCGGCCACAGGTGCAGCCCGAACACCCGCGTCACATGCAGGCGCTCGAAAATACCCGTCCGGCAAATATCGTTTGCCCCGCCGGGGCCTTCCTCCGCAGGCTGGAAGATGAGAAGCGCGTTCCGCGGCGGCGTGTTTCCCATGGCGTCCAGACGGTTTGCCAGCTCCAGCACCATGGCCGTGTGCCCGTCGTGGCCGCAGGCGTGCATGTTCCCCTCGTGCCGGGACTGGAAGGGAAGCCCGGTTCGCTCCCTCACCGGCAGAGCGTCCATATCGCAGCGGAAAGCGGCAGTCTCCGCCCGGCCGAAATCAAAGTACGCGCAGACAGCCCCCTCCGTCGGCTCCGTCACCCGGCAGGACAGGGGCGCAAGAACGTTTTTCACATATGCGATGGTCTTCGGAAGCGCCTTCCCCAGCTCGGGTATCTCGTGCAGCGCCCGGCGGTAGGCTGTAACGCGGTCTGGCATAAGAGGCTCCTTACATAAGAAAAAGGACGCTGACCGATCATCAGTCAACGCCCTCTGTTCTGAGGAACAGATCCGAAAGTGTATTTGACGAAAATCAAGGGGTTCGGATCTGCGCGTTTTGGTGGA
>CAZEXC010000130.1:0-2962 GCA_964516625.1 uncultured Oscillospiraceae bacterium
AGCCTGAGGGCATCACCACCAACAACACCGTCTCCGGCGAGGCTTCCTCCGAGGCCGCGGGCGGCGACACCTCCGAGGCCGCTTATCAGGAATATCTGAAAGAGTATGTCGCGGCGGTCCCCGCCGTGTCCGACGAGCAGTATGAGGAGTTTGCCGCGCTCATCGACGCGGGCGATTATTCCAGCTTCCCCGTGGAGATGTGCTTTGTTGACACCTATTGGGGCTTTACGGCTATGACCCTTGACGAGTTCGTGGCCGCGGGCGGCGTCTATGAGATCCCCGCCTTTGACCCGAACCTGACTGCCGACGCGGAGGCGTGATCCGCTCCCGCCGACAGCAAAAAAACAAACGAAAGGGCGTCCTGTTCGGGACGCCCTTTTTGCGCTGAAAGGGGAGCGTCCGGGCGGGATACGGAGCGCCGTGCCGTCTGTCCGAGCCGCCCTTCTGTCACGCCAGCACGGGCTGGAGCTGTCTTCCTTCCGCCGCGGCATGGACGGCCGGGATGATTTTTCCGTAATCCAGACTCAGGGACGCGGGCTTGGCGGCGGGATCGTCCTGACCGAAGGGGACGAAATAGACGTCCTTCCGCGCCAGAAGCCGCCCGATGTTTTCCGCCGAGGCGGCGAGGCCGTCGTTTGTGGAAATGCCGATGACGAGCGGCTTGCCGTTTCGCAGGTGTCCCTTGGCCGCCATGGTCACGGCGCTGTCCGTGACGCCGTGGGAGAGCTTTGACAGGGTGTTTCCCGTGCAGGGGACGATGGCCAGCACGTCGATAAGGTTATTGGGGCCGATAGGCTCGGCCTCCGCGATCGTGGTAACGGCGGCACGGCCGCAGGCATCCTCCAAAAGGGAGCGCCATGTCCCGCCCTCGCCGAAGCGGCTGTCAAGCTGCGCGTTTTCGCTGAAAATGGGGAGCACGTCAAATTCCGCGCACAGCGCCGGCAGGACGTTTGCCAGCTTTCCAAAGGAGCAGTAAGAGCCTGTGAGAGCCAGGCCGAGACGGACTTTATTCACTTGTATCCTCCTTCATAACACGATAAATGGCCTCCGCCATCACGTCGGCGGCTGCTTTTGGGGCGTACAGGCCGGGCAGACCCGGCGCTTTCAGCACGGCGGTGTCCTCGTCCCAGCCGCCGGGAGCCCCGGCGAGGTCGAGGCACAGCGCGCCGCCGTAGTCACCGGCCAGCACCTGAGCGGGGACGGTGTTCACAACGGCGTCATAAGTACCGCCGATATTTATTATGTCAACCGTCCGAAAGCCGCGGACACGGGCCCGGGCGCGGCTTATCTCCCCTCTGGCGGCGACGGTGACGTTCGCGCCCAGAGCGTCCAGTATGGCCGCCAGCGCGCTTCCGATGCGCCCGTAGCCCGCGATCAACACGTCCATACCCATGACGGACGAGCTTGACCGCCGCATAAGAAGCTCCGCCGCGCCCTCGGCGGTCAGGGCGGCGTTCTCGATGGCGTAGACCTCGTCCCGATAGTACGGCACGCCGCGCTTTTCCGCGGGGGGCGCGATGATGTTCCCGCTGTTCGGTATGAGCTTATGGCCGTCGGCCTCCAGCCGTTTTTTGAGGTACAGAAAGCGGGGATCCGCCCCATACAGGGTAAAATTCATTGTCATCACCTCTTGCCATGTTATGCAAGATGGTATAAGATTGTCAATGTGGCGCTTGCGCCTGAAAGGAGTACGGGAACATGAAAGACATATTCACCCCGGCGGATATCCTCCTGCCGAAAAAAGGGACGGACATGACGAGATGGGCGGTTGTGGCGTGCGACCAGTTTTCCGCCCAGCCGGAGTATTGGCGCGCGCTGGACGACTTTGTGGGCCGGGCCCCGTCCACGCTGCGGCTCATGCTGCCGGAGGCGTATCTCGGCGCGGCGGACGTCGAGCGGCGCAAGGCGGACATGAGCGAGAAGATGAAAGAATATCTTGTGGGGGACATCTTTCAAAATATCCCCGATTCTTATATATTTGTGGAGCGGACGATCCCAAACGGGAAGATAAGACGCGGGCTTGTGGGGAAGCTTGACCTGGAGGCCTATGACTGGACGCCCGGCTCGAAATCCCCGGTGCGCTCCACGGAGGCGACTGTGCCCGAGCGCCTGCCTACCCGCGTGGAGCTGCGGCGCGCGGCGGCGCTGGAGATGCCCCACATCGTGCTGTTTATCAATGACGCGGCGGACAGTGTCCTCGGCAGCGCGGAGAAGGGGGAGACCCTGTACGACTTCGACCTGTACGGCGGCGGCGGTCACATTTGCGGAAGCCGCATAAGCGGCGAGGCGGCGCGGAGCGTGCAGCGGGCTATCAACGCCCTGCCCGGCGAGCTGCGATTTGCCATGGGCGACGGCAACCACAGCCTTGCCGCGGCCAAGAACCGCTGGGAGGAGCTGAAGGCCGCGGGCGCGCCTATGGATCACCCGGCGCGGTACGCGCTGGCGGAGCTGGAAAACCTCCGGGACGAGGCGGTGGAGTTTTTCCCCATCCACCGGGTGGTGTTCGACACCGACGAGGGCGGCTTTATAAAGGAGCTGTCCGGCCGGGATACCGGCGAGCTGGTGGCGGAGGCGGACGCCTTCTGCAAGGATTATGTAAACCAACATGGCGGATATGTCGATTATATCCACGGGGAGGAGGAAGCCCGCGAAATGGGATCACGCCCCGGCTGCGGGGCGCTGCTTCTGCCGACGCTCCCCAAGGAGGAGCTGTTCCCCCACATCCTGCAATACGGCAATTACCCCAAAAAGAGCTTTTCCGTCGGCCACAGCCTTGACAAGCGCTGGTACCTTGAGTGCCGGAGGATCACGGAATAAACGGGACGGGAAAATACGCGGGGAAAAAATATCCGCCTCCGCAGGCAAGTGTCTGCGGAGGCGGATATTTATCGTTCTGCGCTTCTTTCGTCCGCATAGCGGATGCGCGGTTTTGGCGGGAGATCAGCCCATGAGGTCAAAGTAG
>CAZEXC010000131.1:0-2961 GCA_964516625.1 uncultured Oscillospiraceae bacterium
GGGGATACCGGCGCGCATACGACGCCGTTTGCGGGTCGTCCCGCGGTCTATAAGGCTGTCCTGCGGAGCGGGAGAAACGACGATCCCCTGACAGGGGCTTTCGTTCGGAATGGCAAGGCCCCGCGAAAGCGCCGTTGACAAATGGGATATTCTGTGATATAGTCACAAAGATCAAAACCCGCGCGCTTGGTCCCGGGCCCGGCCCGTCACTCAGCCGCAGGGTCTAGTAAAACCGAAAGGAAGAGTTGAAACACATGATCACCAAGGAACAGAAGACCGCCATCATCGAAAACAACAAGACCCACGAGGGCGACACCGGCTCGCCCGAGGTACAGATCGCCATCCTCACCGAGCGCATCAACCAGCTCACCGAGCACCTGAAAGTCCACAAGAAAGACAACCACAGCCGTCAGGGTCTGTTCAAGATGATCGGCAAGCGCCGCCGCCTTTTGGACTATGTGGCGAAAAACGACATCGAGCGCTACCGCGCTATCATTGCCAAGCTGGGCATCCGCAAGTGATTTTTTCTTGCATTTCCGAGGGGTATGAAGGTTTTTCAGTGGGGGACAATTTCATATTGTCCCCCTGATTTTTGCGCCCCGGTATCGTTGCAGTTGGCCGCAGGAGCGGCTTTTCTGGATAGAATAGAAGTAAGGTATGTCAGGAAAGGAAAAAGTACAAATGATCATCAAACACAAGGTATTTGACAACCTCCACCGCTGGGAGATGGATTTTTGCGGCCGTCCCCTGAAGCTGGAGGTAGGCCGCATGGCGGAGCTGTGCAACGCCGCCGTGTTCATCCAGTACGGCGGGACGACCGTGCTCTGCACCGTCACCGCCTCCGCCCGCCCGAAGGACGGCATCGACTATTTCCCTCTTGCCGTGGACTTTAACGAGAAGCTCTACGCCGTAGGCCGCATCCCCGGCTCCTTCATGCGCCGGGAGGGGAAGCCCAGCCTTCCCGCGGTACTGGCCTCCCGCCTCATCGACCGGCCCATGCGCCCGCTGTTCCCGTCCGATTTGAGAAACGACGTGGTCATCGCCTGCGAGGTCATGAACGTGGATCGCGACTGCTCTCCCGAGATCACCGCCATGATCGGCGCGTCCGCCGCCGTCGCCATCTCCGATATCCCCTTCAACGGCCCTATTGCCGGTATCGTGCTGGGCTATGACGGGGAGAAGTACCTCTTCAACCCCACCCACGCGGAAAAGGCCGTGAACCAGATGACCGTCACCGTGGCGGCCACCCACAAGAAGATCGTCATGATCGAGGCCGAGGCCAAGGAGATACCCGACGACGTGATGTACGAGGGCATCGTTCAGGCTCACGAAAAGCTCCAGCCCGTGCTGGATCTCATCGACCAGATGGTGGCCGAGGTCGGCAAGCCCAAGTTCGAGTATGAACACGCCGCCTTCGACGACGAGCTGTTCGAGAAGCTCGTGGCAAACGAGTTCGAGGGCATGGAATACTGCATGGACACCGACGACAAAAACGTCCGGGAGGCCCGCGTCAACGAATGGGTCTCCTCCATGGAGGAAAAGTACGGCGCCGACCACCCCGACATGATGCAGTACATGGACGAGATCCTCTACAGGCTGCAAAAGAAGGTCGTGAAGAAGTGGCTTCTGGCCGGCAAGCGCGTGGATGGCCGCGCCATGAACGAGATCCGGCCTCTGGCCTGCGAGATAGACGTCGTCCCCGGCGTCCACGGCTCCGGCCTGTTCACCCGCGGCCAGACGCAGGTGCTGTCCATCGCCACGCTCAACACCCTTTCCGCCGCCCAGAAGCTCGACACCATCTGGGAGGAGACGGAAAAACGCTTCATGCACCACTACAACATGCCCAGCTATTCCACCGGCGAGGCCCGCGCCAGCCGGTCGACCAGCCGCCGGGAGCAGGGACACGGCGCCCTTGTGGAGAAAGCGCTGGAGGCCGTCATCCCGTCTGTGGAGGAGTTCCCGTATGCCATTCGTGTGGTCAGCGAGGTTCTGTCCTCCAACGGCTCCACCTCTCAGGGCTCCATTTGCGGCACCACGCTGGCGCTCATGGCCGCCGGCGTTCCCATCAAGGCGCCCGTCGCGGGCATTAGCTGCGGCCTTATCCAGGACGGCGACGATTTTACCACCTTCATCGACATTCAGGGCGTGGAGGACTTCCACGGCGAGATGGACTTCAAGGTCGCCGGTACGAAAAAGGGCATCACCGCCATCCAGATGGATCTGAAAAACGACGGCCTGAAGCACGAGATCGTGAAAAAGGCCTTCGAGATGACCCGCGAGGCGCGCATCCAGATACTCGACGAGATCATGCTTCCCGTGATAAGCGAGCCCAGGAAAGAGCTTGCCGCCACGGCCCCGAAGATGATAAAGATGAAGATAGACCCCGACAAGATCCGCGAGGTCATCGGCTCCGGCGGCAAGGTCATCCAGAAGATAACCGCCGACACCGGCTGCAAGATAGACATCGAGGACGACGGCTCCATCTACATCGCCTCCGAGGACATCGAGGCCTGCCGCGCCGCGAAGCAGACCATCGACAACATCGTGTTCGTGCCGGAGGTCGGCGCCCTGTATTACGGCCAGTGCGTGCGCATCATCCCCATCGGCGCGTTTATCGAGCTCGTCCCCGGCAAGGACGGCATGGTCCACATCAAGGATCTGGAATTTAAGCGCACCGAGAAGGTGGAGGACGTTTTGAACGTCGGCGACTGGACGTGGGTCAAGGTCTCCGAGATCGACGACCGGGGCCGCGTGAACCTCTCCCGCAAGGACGCCATCAAGGAGCGCCAGAAGGCCGGTCTCCCCATCGACCGCGGGGACTGAAAAAGACAAAAAAAATACAGCCGCTGCCCGCGGCTGTATTTTTTTGCGGCCTGTTTTGCGTGAATCAGGAGATAGACAAAGAGTGTGTCATAAATGTCTGCGTACTTTCTAGGAGAGTGGAAAACTTCCCGCTGCGGC
>CAZEXC010000132.1:0-2731 GCA_964516625.1 uncultured Oscillospiraceae bacterium
ATGCAGTTCGACCGCGGGTATATCGCTCCCTATATGGTCACGGACACCGAGAAGATGGAGGCCGTGCTTGACGATCCTCTCATCTTCATCACCGACAAGAAGATATCCAATATCCAGGACGTCCTGCCCTGCCTTGAGCAGGTCGTGCAGGCCGGCAAAAAGCTGCTGATTATCGCCGAGGATGTCGAGGGCGAGGCTCTCGCCACCATCGTGCTGAACAAGATGCGCGGCACGTTCACCTGCGTGTGCGTCAAGGCCCCCGGATTCGGCGACCGCCGCAAGGAAATGCTTGAGGACATCGCCATCCTTACCGGCGGCACGGTCATCTCCTCCGATCTTGGCATGGAGCTCAAGGACGCCACCATAGATATGCTCGGCTCCGCCCGTCAGGTGAAGGTCTCCAAGGAAAACACCATCATCGTGGACGGCGCGGGCGACTCCGCCGCCATTCAGGATCGCATCCACCAGATCGGCAATCAGGCGGAGAATACCGAGAGCGAGTATGACAAGGAAAAGCTCAACGAGCGTCTGGCCAAGCTCGCCGGCGGCGTTGCCGTTATCAAGGTCGGCGCGGCCACCGAGACCGAGATGAAGGAAAAGAAGCTCCGCATCGAGGATGCGCTGAACGCCACCCGCGCTGCGGTGGAGGAAGGCGTCGTCGCCGGCGGCGGCACGGCTTATGTCATCGGCTCCAAGGCGGCTGCGGCTGCGGCGGAGAAGCTGACGGGCGATGAGAAGACCGGCGCAAACGCCGTTGCCAAGGCTCTCGAGGCGCCCATCATGCAGATCGCCGCGAACGCCGGCTTGCAGGGCGCGGTCATTCTGGATCGCGTCGTCGCGAGCGATGTTCCTACCTACGGCTTCGACGCATCGAAGGAAGCCTTCTGCGATATGATCGCCGCCGGCATCATCGACCCGACCAAGGTCTGCCGCAGCGCGCTGCAGAACGCGGCCTCCGTCGCCTCGATGGTCCTTACGACCGAGAGCCTTGTGACCGACATCAAGGAGCCTCCCGCGCCCGCAGCCCCCAACCCCGATATGGGCGGGATGTACTGATAAACGGCGCGTAAAACAACGATCCATAAACGGCATGGCCTTGGCCATGCCGTTTTGCGTATGACGTTTCAATGTTCACAGTTTGTTTTTGGAATTTTCAAGTCTATGTAAAAAATCCCCACTATACTGCAATCATCGGAAGAAAAAAGAAATGCATGTGTGGAGGCGTTGATCATGAATGACACATTTGAAGAAGAAATGACCCGACAGCAGAACACGGCGGAGGAGACCGCGTCCGCCGAAGCGGAACAGTCCGTGGAGGAAGCGGTATTCAACGTGGGGCCGTCGCCGGACGAGGCGGCGGCTGACGCCGCTTTTGCGGGCGCAGCGGGAAAGAAGGAAAGAAAACGGTCCCGCGGCATGAAGGTCGTCGCGCTGGTTCTGTGCTGCGTGGTTATCGGCGGTCTGGCCGGACTTGGCGGAAGCGCCTTGGGAAACAGGCTTTTCTCCGATAGCGGCAGCGCTCAGGGCTCGACGCTTCTGGAGGGAAGCCGCACGGCGGCCCCGCTGAACGTCAGTCATGTGGACACGAGCGCGGAGATGACCGCCGCGGAGGTCTACGCCGCGAATGTGAATTCTACTGTGGGCATCACCACGGAGACGACCATAAATATCTTCGGCTATCAGACCGTGTCCGCCGCCGCCGGATCCGGCTTCATCATCACCTCGGACGGCTATATCCTTACAAATTACCACGTCATAGAGGATTCCGGCTCTGTCACCGTGTCCACCTATGACGGGACATCCTACGATGCGGAGGTCATCGGCTACGACGAGAACAACGATAT
The DNA here is from genome assembly GCA_964516625.1 of uncultured Oscillospiraceae bacterium. Lineage (GTDB taxonomy): Bacteria > Bacillota > Clostridia > Oscillospirales > Oscillospiraceae > CAJOIG01. Next base: position 1,845 of record CAZEXC010000132.1, read on the forward strand.
CGCCGTGCTGAAAATCGACGCCGAGGGTCTGACGCCGGTTATCATCGGCGATTCGGACAATCTGAACGTGGGCGATGATGTGATTGCCATCGGGAACCCTCTGGGCGAGCTGACGTTCTCGCTGACAAAGGGCGTTGTCAGCGCGCTGGATCGGGAGGTCACGCTGTCCTCCAGCGTGACGATGGATCTTATCCAGACGGACTGCGCCATAAACTCCGGCAACTCCGGCGGCCCGCTGTTTGACATGTACGGCGAGGTCGTCGGCATTACCAACGCCAAGTACTCCAGCTCCGGCTCGATTTCCGAGGCGTCCGTTGACAATATCGGCTTTGCTATCCCCATCAATCAGGTCGCGGATATTGTAACGAGCATCATCGAAAACGGCTATATTGCCAAGCCCTATATCGGCGTGACCGTCAAGAGCGTGGACACGGACAGCCAGAGTCTGGGACTGCCTGCGGGCGCGGCGGTCTACTCCGTTACCGAGGACAGCCCCGCCGAGGATGCGGGACTGATGGAAAACGACATCATCACAGCCGTGGACGGCGCGGAGATTGCCGACAGCAGCGAGCTTGTGGATATCGTCGGCGAGGCGGCTCCCGGTGATGTGCTGACGCTGACCGTATACCGTCAGGGCCAGACGCTGGAGATAGAAATCACCGTGGGCGAGAATATCCAGTCGGCTCTGGCCGACGAGGATGAGGACGAGCAGGAGGCCGTAAGCAGCGAGGAAATGTACCGTATGTTCGGCTTCGGCTACTGAGTTCACGGCCGTCCGACGGCGGCGGAAGCTCCGCCGCCTGCGCGGCGCAAAAAAATACGCGCTCCGGCATTCTGGTTTCAGAGTGCCGGAGCGCAGTCTGTCGGAAGACCTCGGCGAAGGCCGG
>CAZEXC010000133.1:0-2653 GCA_964516625.1 uncultured Oscillospiraceae bacterium
ACCGTAAATATGAACTTTTTGCGTTTTCTCTTTACATCCGCGCCGGAGTGTGGTAATGTTACAGAAAACACGATAGAGGTTGCGGATGCGATGAAGCTGCGGGAGCCGGTGGGCTGCGAGCGCGGCGGGGGCAATTCCGCCGAATCCTCTGTTCGGACACGGGCAGAGGGTGGGGGCAGGGAGAATATCTCCGCCACTGTCTGCGGCGCGCCCGCCGCAGTTGCGCTATCTACCCAGCGGCACAAAAAAATCCCTTTGTGAAGTCGGTAGAGAGCCTGCCGGCTTCCTGTTTTTTTATTCTGCTATGAAACGGAGGAACAACACATGAACAGGCTTCAGGGACTGAAAGGCTCCGTCGTCGCTCTGGCAACGCCGTTCAACGACGACGGCACGATAAATTTCCCCCGGCTCAAAAGTTGGGTGGAGTGGCACATCGAAAACAAGACCGACGCCATCCTGGCTCTCGGCACGACCGGCGAGTCCGCCGCCATGACGCACGAGGAGGATGAGGCCGTCCTCTCCTGCGTCATCGAGGCCGCCGACGGGCGCGTGCCCGTCATCGCGGGCACAGGCTCCAACTGCACGGAAACCATGCTCCAAAAGAGCCGGACAGCCGCGTCTCTGGGCGCGGACGGGCTTCTTCTTATCTCCCCCTATTATAACAAGGCAAATCCCGAGGGCATGTACCGCCACTTTGCCACCGTGGCCGACGCGGTGGATCTGCCCGCCCTGATATACAACGTCCCCGGCCGCACAGGCTGCGCCATTCCTGTGGAGACGGTGGAACGCCTTTGCGTACACCCCAACATCGCCGGCATCAAGGAAGCCAGCGGCGATATGGCCTACGCCATGAAGCTCGCCCACTGCGTCAGCGACGATTTCGCGCTCTGGAGCGGCAACGACGATATCACCATCCCGCTCCTGTCCATCGGCGGCAGCGGCGTCATCTCCGTGTGGGCCAACATCATGCCCCGCCAGTGCCACGATATGGTGATGGATTTCCTTGGCGGAAACCGGGCCCGCGCCGTCGAGACGGCGGTGAAGTACCTGCCGCTTGTGAACGGCCTGTTCATGGAGGTCAACCCCATCCCCGTAAAGACCGCCATGAACATGATGGGCATGAACGCAGGCGCGTTCCGTCTGCCCCTGTGCGAGATGGCGCCGGCGCATCAGGAGGCCCTGCGCGGGCTGCTTGTCGAGGCGGGCGTCCTATGAGGATACTTCTCATCGGCCACGGGCGCATGGGCCGGCTCGTGGAGCAGACCGCCCTTGCCGCGGGAGACGAGATCGTCGGCGCTGTCGACAGCGGCTGCTCCGCCCTTCTGTCGGAGCGGCTCTATCCCGCGGAGGTGATCATCGACTTTTCCTCTCCGGCTGCGTTTCCCGCCGCAGCGGATTACGTTCGCCGCACCGGCACGCCCTTTTTGAGCGGCACGACCGGCCTGTCCGACGGGGATATGGATACGCTCTCCGCGCTGGGACGGTATGCTCCCGTCCTCCACAGCGCCAACTTCTCCGTGGGAGTGGCGGTATTCCTCCAGATGCTGGAGCAGTACAGCGCCGTTCTCACGCCGGACTACGACGTGGAGATCATCGAGACGCACCACAACCAGAAAGCCGACGCTCCCAGCGGCACAGCGAAGCTCCTTCTGAGCGCCATCGACCCCGACGGGCAGATGACGCCGGTCTACGGCCGGGAGGGCATGTGCGGCAGGCGCGGCAGGAAGGAGATCGGCATCCACGCCGTCCGCGGCGGCACCGTCGCGGGGACGCACACCGTCAGCTTCTTCGGCGCGGACGAGGAGCTTTCCATCACCCACCGCGCGGCCTCCCGCCAGATATTCGCAAACGGCGCGCTGGCCGCGGCCCGCCGCCTGTGCGCGCTGCCAAAGGGGCGCTATGAGTTCAGGGATATCCTGTTTGGAGGGGAAAACGCATGATGACGGCCAGAGAGATCATCGAATATATCGGCAGCGCGGAGAAAAAAACGCCCGTAAAGGTCTATGTCAACGAGACCGCGCCCATCGACTACGGCGGCGCGGCGGTCTTCGGAGAGGGACGCAGCAAGGTGGTCTTCGGCGACTGGCGTGAGCTGGAGGGCATTTTGGCGCAAAACGCCGAAAGCATCGCCCAGCTCGTCGTGGAAAACGACCGCCGCAACAGCGCCGTCCCCCTGCTGGACATGAAATCCGTAAACGCCCGGATCGAGCCGGGCGCCATCATCCGGGAGCAGGTGTCCATCGGCGACAACGCCGTTATCATGATGGGCGCGGTCATAAACATCGGCGCGTCCGTCGGCCCCGGAACGATGATAGACATGGGCGCGGTGCTGGGCGGCCGAGCCACCGTCGGCGCAGACTGCCATGTGGGCGCGGGGGCCGTCCTCGCCGGGGTCATCGAACCGGCCAGCGCCGTGCCCGTTATCGTGGAGGACGGCGTACTCATCGGCGCGAACGCCGTTGTCATCGAGGGCGTCCACGTCGGCCGGGGCGCGGTCATCGCCGCCGGGGCCGTCGTTATCGAGGACGTGCCCGAAAACGCGGTGGTGGCGGGATGCCCCGCCCGGGTCGTCAAAATGAAAGACGAGAAAACGACCCTCAAGACCGCACTGGAGGACGCGCTTCGCAGCCTGTAAAAGCGAAACGCCGTTCCA
>CAZEXC010000134.1:0-2207 GCA_964516625.1 uncultured Oscillospiraceae bacterium
CGCCCTGCGGACGGAGGTCTCAGGACTTTTCCGTTCCGCAGGGCGCATAATCGTTTTTTTGCTTTTTACCGCAGCTTCCGTTTGTCCGGCATGAGCTTGCTGAATATCACAATGGTGACACACGCCAGAACCACGCCGACGTAAGTCTCCGAGATGGCGAAGCTCCCGATGGTCAGCGGGTAGCTCCCCGTCACCAGCTTGGGGATGAACCAGATAAGGCATCCCACGAAGGACACGATAACGCCGGCGCACACGCCCCGCTCCGACGTGGCCTTCCAGTACATACCGAACAGGATGACGATAAACAGGATGCCCCGCAGGGTGTAGGCCACATACACAAGATCCAGAACCGCCGAGGCGTTTACCAGCAGGATCGCCAGCACGCAGCAGATAACGCCGGAGGCCGCCGTAGCGATACGGGCCACCATGGTCTGTTCCCTGTCCGTGGCGTTCGGACGGATGCTGCGGGCATAGAGATCCTTTGTGAACATGGTCGCGGAGGCCAGAATGATGGGCGACACGGTGGACAGTATGGCCGCCAGAACGGAGGCCAGGATGATGCCGCCGACGACGGGCGGGAAGTGCATGATGAGCGTCGTATAGGCAAGCTTTGCGTCGGTGATGGTCTCCAGCAGGCCCGCCTCCGACATGGCCCTCGCCGCCATGCCAAGCATGCAGGTGAAAAATCCGAACGGCGCCACCACCAGCGCAGCGATAAGGCAGGACTTTTTCGCCGTTTTGGGGTCTTTGGCCGCGAGCACCGGCTGAATGCTCGCCTGCGCCGCGCCGGCCGACAGGACGGACGCCACGATCCAGCTCGTGACCTTGGACGCGCCTACGCCGAACATGCTGAAGTGGTTCGTCCCCTCCGCCGTGTCAACCGCGTCGATGATGGTCTTGAAGCTGCCCCAGCCGCCGAGCTCCACCAGCGCCAGAACGACGGCCAGTATCATGCCGAAATACATAAATCCGATGTGCAGCTTATTGGTCGCCTCCACCGACGTCATGCCGCCCGACATGGTGTAGATGATGAATATGACCGCGAAGATGCAGCAGGTGACCCTGAAATCAAGGCCGAGCAGGCTCTGCCCCAGCTTCCCGGCTGCGATCATCTGCGACAGACCCACCGCCAGCATGACGAAGATGAGAAGCACCGAGCATACGGTGCGGGACTTGGGCCCCACCACCTTCTCGATAATGCCGGGGATGGTCACGCTGCCGTATTTGCGGTAGCGCTCGGCAAAAAACAGCCCCATCATCAGCATCCCGATGCCGTTTGCGATGGTGTACCACCAGCCGGAGATGCCGGAGGTGAAGCCGTATTCCGAACAGCCCGTCGTGGCCGTGCCGCCGAGCCATTGGCCGCAGGCCACGCATATGATGGCGAAAGCGCTCATGCCCGAACCCACAAAAGAGTCGGTAGACGTATTTTTGCGGGACGCCAGAACGCCGACGGCAATCGTGACCGCAAAGTACAGGATGATGATAACGATCTGCCAGTTCATCTGAATTGACTCCTCCTTTTCCCGGCTGCCGGTCTCTATGCGCCGATCACACGCCGCGATAGACGTCGCAGATGAGCCTGATGCACAGCTCAGGACTCAACAGGCTGCTGTTGAGTACCATATGATAGGCGTTCGGGTCGTTCCATTCCACACCCGTATAGTTTTTGTAGTATGCCTTGCGGTTTTTGTCCGTGCGCTTCAAAAGCCGAACCGCCTCCTTCTCGCGGAGGGACAGACGCTCCATCGTGCGCCGGATACGGTCTTCGCGGCTGGCGTGGATGAAGATATGCAGAACGTCCTCCCGCTCCCGGAGGATATGGTTGGCGCACCGCCCCACGATGAGGCACGGGCCCTTTTCCGCCATTTCGCGGATAAGCTGGAACTGCACCTCCGCAATCCGCGCCGTGGTCGGCAGCGAGGACTCCGCCGAGGCGTAGTAACTGGCCGCCGCCGCCTGAGAGTACTCGAAGCGGGAGGCAAGCATCTCGTCGCTTACCTTAACGCGCTGCTCCGTCTGGCCGCTCTGGATGGCGGCCTCCGTGACCAGAAAATGGTCTATGTAGGGTATCTTCAGCACCGACGCCACCTGCTGGGCTATTTCGTTGCCGTTCGATTCAAACTCGCGGTTCACGGTGATTATCTGGTAGCTCATGGCTCGTATGACTCCTTCTCTTTCCGCATTTGTCATCATTTTATCATACG
>CAZEXC010000135.1:0-2189 GCA_964516625.1 uncultured Oscillospiraceae bacterium
ACGTTATCGCCCACGTTGTCGGCGATGGTGGCGGGGTTGCGGGGGTCGTCCTCGGGGATGCCGGCCTCGACCTTGCCGACAAGGTCGGCGCCGACGTCGGCGGCCTTGGTATAGATGCCGCCGCCCACGCGGGCGAACAGAGCCATAAAGGAAGCGCCCATGCCGTTCATGACCATGACGTTGGCCAGCGCGGAGGCGTCCATATGTCCGATGTACTTCAGGCCGAAGAACCAGAGGGTGATATCCAGCATGCCGAGGCCGACGACGGTAAAGCCCATGACGGAGCCGGAGGAAAACGCCACGTTCAGGCCGCGGTTCAGGCTCTCATGGGCGGCGTTGGCGGTGCGGGCGTTGGCGTTCGTGGCGATCTTCATGCCGATGAAGCCCGCCAGCATCGACCAGATACCGCCGGTCAGGAACGCGAACGGTGTCACGCGGGAGAGCATTTGACCCTTGGAGGCGAATGCGATGATGAGCAGGATCACGAACACAACGGCGAACACCTTCGCCACGGTGGTGTACTGCGCTTTCAGGTACGCGTTGGCGCCCTCGCGGATGGAGGAGGCGATCTTGATCATCTTCTCGTCGCCCTCAGAGGCCTTCATGACCTTGTTTCTCTGAAGAAGCGCGAAGATGAGCGCGATAGCCGCACCCACGAAGCCGATCCAGAACAGATTTTCGACCATGTTTGAATCACTCCTATTTGTCTATAAATATTCAGCTTTTCTATAATATACTTTTCGGGAGCATTTTTCAAATAAAACTTTTCGATTCCATGGAAAAAACGCTTTTTTGTAGGATATTGCAATCAGAAACGGTTTGTTTCACAATAAACTGACGATTCTGACATACGAGGCCCCCGGGCGGGGTTCCTTTCCCGAAGGCTTTGTGGTACAATCGAAAAAAATCGTACAGCGGAGGTCGAAGCAATGGAACCGTTTGTCCTGACGGGAAATTACATTTGGTCGGAGGAGCCGCGGAAGCTGCGCATCGTGGCGCGCGGCCACGGCGTATGCGACGAAAAAGGCCTGTGCGCCGGGGTGTTTGAGGAGCTGCCGGAGCGGTACGCCGCCCTTCCCCGGCGGGACATGGGGCAGGCGCTCATCCTGCCGGGGTACAGCGACCTGCATACCCACGCCGCCCAGTACCGTCACATGGGGCTGGGGATGGATCTTCAGCTCATCGAGTGGCTCGACGAGCTGACCTATCCCGAGGAGGCCCGCTTCCGCGACGTGGAATATGCCCGGCAGGTATACGCCTCCTTTGCCGCCGAGCTTCGCGCGGGCTTTACCACCCGGGCGGCCATTTTTGCCTCGGCTCACCGGGAAGCGACGGAGACGCTCATGGGGCTTCTGGACAAAACGGGGCTCCGCACCCTTGTCGGCAAGGTGGATATGGACGCGAACGCCCCGGACTATATCCGGGAGACGGACGCGGCCGCCGCGGCGGACGACACGCTCCGCTGGATAGAGGAGACCGCAGGTGCGTATGAAAACACGCGCCCCATTCTGACGCCCCGCTTCGCGCCAAGCTGCACAAAGGCGCTTCTGGAACGTCTGGGCGCGATCCGCCGGGAGAGAGGTCTCCCCGTGCAGAGCCATCTGGACGAGACGCCGGAGGAGGTCGCATGGGTGCGGGAGCTTTTCCCGGAAAGCGCGCACTATGCCGCCGTCTATGACGAGGCGGGGCTTTTGGGGGAACGGACGGTCATGGCCCACTGCATCTATATGACGGAGCGGGAGTGCGAGCTTATCGGGCAGCGCGGGAGCTTCATCGCCCACTGCCCGGCGTCCAACGCCAACGTCCGCAGCGGCATCGCGCCTGTAAGAAAGTATATGGATATGGGCTTGCGTGTCGGTCTGGGGACGGATATCTCCGGCGGACACAGCCTCGATATGGCCGAGGCCGTGCGTCAGGCGCTGTCCGCCTCGCGGCTTTTGTGGCGGCTGGGAGAGGGAGCGCCGGCCCACCTGACGGCGCGGGAGGCGTTTTATCTCGCCACCGCCGGGGGCGGGGCGTATTTCGGAAAGGTCGGGAAATTCGAGCCGGGCTATGAGTTTGACGCCGTGGCCGTGGACGACGGCGCTTGGCGCGCGCCGGAGGACGACCTCGACCGACGCTTCCAGAAGCTCATCTATACCGCCCGTTCGCAGGATGTAACGGCCAAATACGTCGCCGGCCGGCGAATC
>CAZEXC010000136.1:0-2100 GCA_964516625.1 uncultured Oscillospiraceae bacterium
CATGAACTTTACCTATCTCACCCGCCCCCTGCAGGTCGGGCGGATCACCATGAAAAACCGCGTCCTTATGACGGCCATGCACACGCTGTACTCCAAGGACGGGCTGCCCACGGATCGGTTCAACGAGTTTTACTGGCGGCGGGCCGAGGGCGGCACAGGGCTTGTGGTCGTGGGCGCGTGCCGCTTTGACAAAAAGGGTGCGCGGGAGAGCACCATGAGCCTTGCGGACGATAGCTGCATAAAGCCGTGGCAGGCGTTTACCGCCGGGATGCGGGAGCGGGGCTGCCCTGTGGCGGTGCAGCTTTATCACGCCGGACGCTATATGCGTAACGAGGAGGTCATGGACGGCGGCGGCGCGGTGGCTCCGTCGGCGGTTTTCACGCCCTTTACAAAGCAGACGGCCCGGGCCATGACGCTCGAGGAGCTCCACGCCATCATCGACGCCTGGGCCCAGGGAGCCCGCCGGGCGCGGGAGGCGGGCTTCGACGCGGTGGAGATCTCCGGCTCCGCCGGGTATCTCATAAGCCAGTTCCTGTCCCCGCTGACAAACCTCCGTCAGGACGAGTACGGCGGCAGCTTTGAAAACCGCTGCCGCTTCCCGCTGGAGGTCATCGCCGCCGTGCGAAAGGCTGTGGGCGACGACTATACCGTCCTTCTGCGCTATGGGGCGCACACGCTCGTCCCCGACGCGGGGACAAGCGCCGAATGCCGGGATTTTGCGGTTCTGGCCGCCGAGGCGGGCATCGACATGCTCGACCTCACCGGCGGCTGGCACGAAAGCCGCACCCCCCAGCTCACCGGGGAAATGCCGAAGGCCGGTCTGTCGTATCTGGCCGCGGACATCAAAAAGCTCGTAAACATCCCCGTGGCCATGGCCAACCGCATGGGCGACCCGCTGGAGGCGGAGAAAGCTCTGGCACTGGGCCGCTGTGACGCGGTTGCCATGGGCAGAGCCCTCATCGCCGAGCCGGATATAGGCAAATCCATCATGGCGGGCACGCCGGAAAAGCTCCGCCCCTGCACAAGCTGCAATCAGGGCTGCCTTGCCGGGACGTTTTTTGAAAAGCCTGTCCGCTGCCTTGCAAACGGCCTTGCCGGGCGGGAGTGGGAGCTTTCTCCCCGACCGGCGCAGACGCCAAAAAAAATCCTTGTCGTCGGCGGCGGCCCCGCCGGGATGGAGAGCGCCCTTCAGGCGGCGCGGCGCGGTCACAATGTTACGATCTGGGAGAAAAAAGACCGTCTCGGCGGGCTGATGGCGCTTTTCTGCACTCTTCCCGCCAGAGATGAGTTCGGCGCGCTCCTGCGCTGGTACGAGCGGTCGCTTGCGGAAAGCGGCGTAACGGTGTGCCTGAACCGCGAGGCCACGGCTCAGGCTGTAAAGGAGGAGGGCTTCGACCTGTGCGTGCTGGCAAACGGACGGGCATACAAGCCGGTCCCGGCGGAGCTTTTCCACGACGCCGTGCCCGTCTATACCGCCTTGCAGCTTCTGGCCGAGAAGCCCGTCCTTCCCGCCCGCGTCGCCGTGATCGGGGGAAGCTATGTGGGTCTGGAAATTGCCCGTCAGCTCATGCTTGACGGGAGTCTATCCCCAATTGACCTGTTTTACCGTATGCGCTACGGCGTCGAGGCTGATGAGACGCTCCACGCCATGCTTTGCGATTCCAGCCGGGATGTGGCCGTTTTTGAACGCCGCAAGCTGGGCGCGGGCTATGAGCCGGGCATCGCGTGGCCTGTTCTGGGCGATCTGAAGCGCTTCGGCGCACAGCTTCATCCGAATACGGAGGTCTTGGCCGTCACCGCGCGGGGTGTGGAAACAGCGGACGGCGTTTTCCCCTGCGACGCGGTGGTCTTCTGCCCGGGCACGAAGCCGGACGACAGTCTTTTCAAAGCGCTTGAGGGCATTCTTCCCTGTGAGCGCGTCGGAAATTCCGCCCGTCTTGGCCGCGCCATAGACGCTATCGAGGCCGGATGCCGTCTGGGCTGCACGATTTAACGCCGCCGCCCTTGATTTTCCCGCGCCGGACGTGTATAATACAGAGGCGCAAGCCGGTGTGATGGAATTGGCAGACGTACCGGACTCAAAATCCGGCGGTGGCGACA
>CAZEXC010000137.1:0-2059 GCA_964516625.1 uncultured Oscillospiraceae bacterium
TTTTTCTGTCTGTTCGGGGCTTTTTGCTACAGACCCCGTTCCTTGCGAAGGAGCCGGATATCCGAGCCGACGAAGTGCAGATCCTGATATTCTCCCCGGAGACGGGAGCATATCTGCTGCGTGTACGTCCGCGCCATGTCCTCCCATGTGAGGTTCGTGCTGACGATGGTCTTGTTCCCGGCCAGCAGGCGGGTGTTTATCAGCGTATACAGGGCGCTTTTGGAAAATTCCGTCACCATCTCCGTGCCGAGGTCGTCCAGAATGAGAAGATCGCATTCCTGCAGCCGGCGGACCTTTTCCTCCGCCTCCTGACTGGCGCGGAACTTCAGGCTCTCATAGGCCGCCAGCGCCGACACGGCCGTTTCGTACACCACGGAAAAGCCCTTTTCCGACGCCACCCGGGCGATGCAGGCGGAAAGGAAGGTCTTTCCGAGCCCTGTCCCGCCGTGGAACAGGAGGTTTACGGAGTCTGCGCCGAAATGGTCGGCGTAGTCGCGGCAAAAGCCCAGCACGCTTTCCATCTGCTGCCGGGGGCTCAAGCCCGCGGCGGGGTCGGCGCTGTCGTCGTAGAGGCTCAGGTCGAACGTCTCGAACCGCTCGTCCCCCAGCTTTAAAAGGGCGGACAAATCCTCCGCCCGCCGGGCCTCATACAGCGCCGTGAGGCACCGGCACATCCGCCCCTCCACATAGCCGGTGTCCCGGCATTTCGGGCAGTCCCACGCCCCGTCGAGCCAGTCGGCGGGCCAGCCGTTCTCCGCCAGAAGCTCCGCTCTTTTCCCCTGCAGCGCAAGGCTCTCCGCCCGTATCTCCTCCACAGGGCGTCCGCCGCCCATGACGGAGGACGCGACCTCGCCGACAAGCGCCGCCAGACGCGCGTCCAGCTCCCGCAGGGCGGGGATGCGCCCGTAAGCGACGCGCTGACGCCGCTCGTTTTCCGCCGCGCTCCGGCGGCGTATTTTCTCTTTGTCCTCTCTGGCCAGAGCCAGAAGCCGTCCGTCCATATGAATACCCCTGAAATCAGCTTTGCTTCATCTTCTCGCGGAGGCGGTCGAGCTGCTCGAGCATCTTCACGTCGTCCTGCGTCGGCATGGCCGCGGCGGGCTGCCTGGCGGCCTTTGCCGGTCTGGCGGGCTTTTTGTCCCCTTTTTCAATCTCCTCCGGCGTATGGAGCCCCATTCCGTGCCAGGAGCGGACGATGGAATCCATATATTTCCATTTGAGACCGCCGGTGTTCGTGATGGTGCGGTCGGCGGCCATGGCGACGGCCTCCTCCCCGAAGCCCAGCTCTATCCAGCTTTCGATGTATTTCCGCTCCGTGGCGGAAAGCGCCCTGTCCCGAATGCCGAGACGCCGCTGGATCTGTCCTGTCAGGGATCTGCGCCGCTCCCGATCCCGGAGCCACTGCTCCGCCTGCTCGTAGGTCATGATCTCCTGCTCGAACCAGGCATACGCCTGATCCGCGATAAAGCGGAAGCCGACGTTTTTCCCCGCGCCGTAGCGGTTCTGGTATTCCTCCTTGCAGTGCTGCACCAGCAGCATGATGACGTCCGCGGGAAGCGCCAGCTCGTCATATATGCCGAAGAGCTTCTGCAGGTCGGCCGAGGACAGGATGCGCCCGAGAATCACCTGCACGTTTTCCACAAGCTGCTGGAACTGCGGGCTTTCCATGCTGCGGCGCGCGATGTCCTGCGCCCGGTATTCCGGCAGCTCCCGGCGCGGGAGGGGACTTTGGCTCTCCGCGCCCGCCGGGGACAGGAGCCCCATCCGGCGCAGCCGCGTTACGGCCGATCCAATATCCCGGTCGGAGCGGTGGAGCTCCGTCGCGGCGCGGTCGGCGTCAAGGATGCCGCCGTTTTGCAGGACGTGGAGGTATACCAGCGCGGCGTCGCCGTTTCCCGCGTCCAAAAGAGCCTGCGCGTCCCGGCGGGACATGGTCAGCGCCTCCGGCGGGGTAATCTTCAGCTTTGTGTTTTCCATGGGCCGTCCCCTGTTTTTTCCTTCGTAGTGACAAAAATATGATTTATTATACCATAAACGCGCAGCGGTTATGGTATAATGG
>CAZEXC010000138.1:0-1968 GCA_964516625.1 uncultured Oscillospiraceae bacterium
CTTTCGCGGCGGCGTATTGCATTTTGCGGAAGGAAATGCTAAAATATTTATTTGTGCATATATGAAAAAAGGAAGAAGAGAGATACTATGGCGAAGCTGAGAAACATTGCGATCATAGCCCACGTCGACCACGGCAAAACGACGCTTGTGGACGCCATGCTGAGTCAGTCCGGCGCGTTCCGGGAAAACCAGCAGGTGGCCGAACGGGTCATGGACTCCGGCGATCTGGAGCGGGAGCGGGGCATAACGATCCTGGCGAAAAACACCGCCATCCACTATGGCGACACAAAAATAAACATCGTGGACACGCCGGGCCACGCGGACTTCGGCGGCGAGGTGGAGCGCATCCTCAAAATGGTAAACGGCGTGCTCCTGCTGGTGGACGCGGCGGAGGGGCCCATGCCCCAGACCCGGTTCGTGCTGGAGCACGCCCTCCAGCTCGGGCACAAGGTCATCGTGGTGGTAAACAAGATAGACCGCCCCGACCAGCGGGTGTACGAGGTCATCGACGAGGTTCTGGAGCTTCTCATGGATCTGGGCTGCACCGACGAGCAGCTCGATTCGCCGATGCTGTTTGCCTCCGCCCGGCAGGGGATATGCTCCGTGTCCCCGGACGTGCAGGGGACGGATCTCAAGCCCCTGTTCGACGCCATCGTCGATTATATCCCCGAGCCGGAGCAGCGGACGGACGAGCCGTTCCAGATGCTCGTCAGCTCCATCGACTATAACGAATACGTCGGGCGCATCGCCATCGGGCGGATAGAACGCGGCGCCATCCGGCAAAACGAGGAGATCGCCGTCTGCGACTACCACGGCGAGCGGCCCGTCCGCAAAGCCAAGGCCGTGAGCCTGTATGAATATGAGGGGCTTGGCCGCCAGGCCGTCACGGAGGCGTATGCCGGGAACATCATCGCCATGTCCGGCATCGGCGACGTGACCATCGGCGACACGATATGCGCCGTGGACACCCCCGAGCCGCTTCCCTTCGTGAAAATATCCGCCCCGACCATCGAGATGACCTTTTCCGTCAACGACAGCCCCTTTGCCGGACGGGAGGGCAAGTGGGTCACGAGCCGGAACATCCGCGAGCGGCTTACGCAGGAGACCTTGAAGGACGTGTCCCTGCGGGTGACGGAGACGGACTCGACCGACGCGTTCAATGTGGCAGGCCGCGGCGAGATGCACCTTTCCATCCTCATCGAGACCATGCGCCGGGAGGGGTACGAGTTTCAGGTCTCCCCGGCCCGCGTGCTGTATAAGGAGATCGACGGCAAGCTAAGCGAGCCCATGGAGCGGGCGGTGCTGGACGTGCCTTCCGAGTGCGTGGGCGCGGTCATGGAAAAGCTCGGCCAGCGCAAGGGCGAATTTTTGCAGATGACCCCGGTGGGGAACCGCATGAAGATGGAATTTCTCGTCCCCACCCGCGGGCTTTTCGGCTATCGCAGCGAGTTTTTGACCGACACCCGGGGCGAGGGCATCATGGCCTCCGTCTTTGAGTGCTACGCGCCCGTAAAGGGCGAGGTGAAGCGCCGGGGAACCGGCTCCCTCGTGGCGTTCGAGACCGGCGAGGCGCTGGCCTACGGTCTCTGGAACGCGCAGGAAAGGGGCGCGCTGTTCATCGGCCCCGGCACGGCGGTGTACGCGGGCATGATCGTGGGCGAGAGCCCCAAGAAGGAGGACATCGTCGTGAACGTCTGCCGGGCAAAGCATTTGACGAACACCCGCGCCTCCGGCTCGGACGAGGCTCTGCGCCTCGTGCCGCCCCGGAACATGAGCCTTGAGCAGTGTCTGGAATTTATGGCCGACGACGAGCTTCTGGAGGTGACGCCCGAGCACCTCCGCCTGCGCAAGGCCATCCTCAACCACGAAAAGCGCATGAAAAACGAGCATCGGAGCAAAGGCTGAACGCCGCCGGGGATACCGGCGCGCATACGACGCCGTTTGCGGGTCGTCCCGCGGTCTATAAGG
>CAZEXC010000139.1:0-1965 GCA_964516625.1 uncultured Oscillospiraceae bacterium
AGAACCGGCTCTCGCCAGGGTCGCCCTGACGGCCGGAGCGGCCGCGGAGCTGGTTGTCGATGCGGCGGGCGTCGTGGCGCTCCGTGCCGAGGATGAAAAGCCCCCCTGCCTGACGCACCAGCTCCGCCTCGGCGGATGTTACCTTCTTATGCTCCTCCATGCGCTCCGCAAACATACGCCGCGCCTCGAGCACCGTCTCGTCCTCCGTGTCGGCGTAGCCCGTGGCCTCGGAAATAACGCTTTCCTCGTACCCGGCTTTTTTGAGATCCTGCCGCGCAAGGTATTCCGCGTTGCCTCCCAGGGTGATGTCCGTGCCGCGCCCGGCCATGTTGGTGGCGATCGTCACCGCGCCGAGCTTGCCCGCCTGCGCGACGATCTCCGCTTCCTTTTCGTGCTGCTTGGCGTTGAGGACGCTGTGCTGTATGCCCTTTTTCTTCAGGAGCGAGGACAGGTACTCGCTTTTTTCGATGCTCACCGTACCCACCAGAACCGGCTGCCCCTTTTCATGGCAGGCGATAATCTGGCTGATAATGGCGCGGTTTTTCCCGGCCTCGTTTTTGTATACCACGTCCGGGTCGTCGATACGGGCGACGGGCTTGTTCGTCGGTATCTCCACGATGTCCAGATTATAAATGGACATGAACTCTTCCTCCTCGGTCAGCGCCGTGCCGGTCATGCCGGAGAGCTTGCCGTACAGACGGAAGTAGTTCTGGAACGTGATGGTCGCGAGGGTCTTGTTCTCCCGCTGGACCTCCACATGCTCCTTGGCCTCGATAGCCTGATGGAGCCCCTCGGAGTAGCGGCGGCCAAGCATAAGGCGGCCGGTGTGCTCGTCCACGATGATGACCTCGTTGTCCTTGACCACATAGTCGATATCCCGGCGCATGACGCCGTGGGCCTTGATCGCCTGATTGATATGGTGGGCAAGGGTGGTGTTTTCCAGATCGGACAGGTTCTCGACGCCGAAATACTGCTCCGCCTTGGCGATGCCGCTGGCCGTAAGGCTGGCGGTGCGGGCCTTCTCGTCCACGAGATAGTCCGCGTCCGACACGGCGTCCTCCATCTCCTCCTTTTCCTCCACGGAAACGACCACGCCCTTGCGCAGACGGCATACAAAATCGTCGGCCTTGCCGTAAAGGTCGGTGCTCTCGTCGCCCTGGCCGGAGATGATGAGCGGCGTGCGCGCCTCGTCGATGAGGATGGAGTCCACCTCGTCCACGATGGCGAAGAAATGGCCGCGCTGAACCATGTCCTTTTTATACAGCGCCATATTATCGCGCAGATAGTCGAAGCCCATCTCGTTGTTGGTGCCGTAGGTGATATCGGCGGCGTAAGCGGCTTTGCGCTGCTCCCGGGTCAGGCCGTGGACGATAAGCCCCACGCTCAGACCGAGAAACGCATGGACCTTTCCCATCCACTCGGAATCGCGGCGGGCCAGATAGTCGTTTACGGTGACGATATGCACGCCCTCCCCCTCCAGCGCGTTCAGATAGCTGGGAAGGACGGCCACAAGGGTCTTGCCCTCGCCGGTCTTCATCTCGGCGATACGTCCCTGATGCAGGACGACGCCGCCGATAAGCTGCACGCGGAAGGGGCGCATCCCGAGGACGCGGTCGGCCGCCTCGCGCACGGTGGCAAACGCTTCCGGCAGGATATCGTCCGTCGTCTCCCCCGCCGCGAGCCGTTCCCTGAACTCCCCGGTCTTCGCTTTGAGCTGCGCGTCCGTAAGGGCGCGGTACTCGTCCTCCAGCGCCTCGATTCTGTCCACGATGGGACGTATTTTTTTAAGCTCCCGCTCCGAATGGGAGCCGAAAATCTTATTCAAAAAAGCCATGTATTTACCGCCTTTCTGCCGCCGGAACGCCCCGGCGCATGGCAAAAAACCATATGATTTCCATGATAACTGAAATATTATAACACAAACGGCGGATAATGAAAAGCCAAAATCCGCACGCCGCCCAAAAC
>CAZEXC010000140.1:0-1775 GCA_964516625.1 uncultured Oscillospiraceae bacterium
GGGGGAGCTGCCCCGTCTGCACCGGGAAGAACCGATAAATATTGATGAGTGCGGGCCTGAGAAATTCTTGACGGGACAGCCATAAAGAATTATAATATGTTTATGTTATTGGCAGCCTGCGCTTTCCCGCGCCGGGCAAATATGATGTGAGCGGCCCGCTCGCGGCGCAGACGCCGAGGGAAAGGAGAAATCTATGAAGAAAAACTGGAAGAGGCTGGCAGCAGTCCTTATGGCGCTGGCTATGACGCTGTCCCTGTCCGCGGTGGCTTTCGCCTCCGGCGAGGCCAGCGGTGAGGCCAGCGGCGCTATGGGGATGCCCGGCGGCGGAAGCAGCGCGCCCGACTCCTACGACGCGGTGCTGGACATCACCTCCGACGAGACCGTTGACGGCGTGGAGATGGGCTCCACCAACGGCGGGGAAAACGTCATCCATGTGTACAACGGCGCTACCGCGTGGATCACCAACTCCTCCTTCACCAACGAAGGCGAGGGCAGCGGCGGCGACGCCGCCAGCTTCTATGGCGTTGGCGCAACGCTGTTCGTTTCCGACGGCGAGATGTACGTCTCCGACGTTGACATCGCCAGCACCACTGCCGGCGGCACGGGCGTGTTCGCGTATGACACCGGCGTTGCCTATGTTTCCGGCCTGACGTTTACAAGCACCGAGGGCGCCTCCGGCGGCCTGCACGTTGCCGGCGGCGGCACGCTTTACGCATGGGACTGCGACATCGTAACGTCTGCAAGCGCTTCCGCGGCGGCGATCCGCTCTGACCGCGGCGGCGGCACCATGGTCATCGACGGCGGCAGCTATATCACCGAGGGCGGCACCGGCGCCGTCTATGTCACCGCCGACATCACCGTCCACGACGCCTATCTCCGCACCGACGGCTCCGAGGCCGTGGCCATCGAGGGCAAGAACACCATCCGTCTGTTCGACTGCTCCCTTGAGGGCAATATGCTGGAGACCGCTGTCAACGACAACAGAGTGTGGAACATCATCGTTTACCAGTCCATGTCCGGCGACGCTGATGTGGGCACCTCCGAGTTCGATATGATCGACGGCGAGCTGACCACCCATGCCGGGCCTGTCCTGCTCAACACCAACACCTCCAGCTATATCACCTTCAAGGATGTTGACGTCACCTATGGCGACGACACCACCTACTGGCTGCAGGTGACCGGCAACTCCAGCTCCCGTACCTGGGGCACCGCCGGAGACAACGGCGCCAACTGCATCTTCTCCGCTTACGAGCAGGATATGCAGGGCGATGTTCTGTACGACACCATCTCCAACCTTGATTTCTATATGCTCGACGAGAGCGTCCTGACCGGCGCCATGCTGTGCGACGATGAGTACAACGGCGGCTACTCCGGCGACGGCGTTATGAACATGTATATCAGCGCCGATTCCGTCTGGAACGTAACCGGCGACAGCGTCATCACCGGCACTCTGTACTGCGAGGGCTCCATCGTGAACGCCACCGTGGTTGACGCCTCCGGCAAGACCGTCGGCGGCGACGGCGGCGAGTACACCGTGACCGTCGGCGCTTACGAGGATACCGTCGATCCCTCCGGGGCCGGCGCTGTCCCCGAGTGGGAAGACTACGAAGTCGAAAACCCGTTTGCCGACGCCGCTTCCGGCGAGGCTTCCGACGAGGCCTCCGGTGAGGCCGAGGCCATGAATCTGGCTGACGGCTCCCTTCCTCCCGACCCCCCCGCTGATCTGGAGCCGGGCGAGGAGCCTCCCGGGGGCTTCGGCGGCATCGACTGATCTT
>CAZEXC010000141.1:0-1739 GCA_964516625.1 uncultured Oscillospiraceae bacterium
GCCGTGGCGGATGGCGCCGGCCTGGCCGGTGACGCCGCCGCCGGAGACGGTGGCCTCGATATCGACCTTGTCGAGCGTGCCGGTGGTGACCAGAGGCTGACGCACGATGAGCTTAAGGGTCTCCAGCCCGAAATAGTCGTCGATGCCGCGGCCGTTGATGGTGATGACGCCGGTCCCGCCGGGGATCAGATGGACGCGGGCGACGGAGGACTTACGGCGGCCTGTGCCGTACAGATACGGCCTTTTGGATTTGTAGGTAGCCATTAGTTATTGCCTCCTTCCACGTACACTTCGGGCTTCTGGGCCTGATGGATATGCTCCGCGCCGCTGAACACGCGCAGGCGGGTGAGCTGACGCTTGGCCATAGCGTTTTTCTGGAGCATGCCGCGAACGGCGATGCGCATGGCGAGCTCGGGCTTTTCCTGCATCAGGCGGGCGTACTGCGTCTCGTGCAGGCCGCCGGGGTAGCCGGAGTGGGTGCGGTAATACTTCTGCTCGAGCTTTTTGCCGGTCAGGACAGCCTTCCCGGCGTTGATAACAATGACGAAATCTCCGCAATCGACATGGGGCGTGTAATCGACCTTGCGCTTGCCGCGCAGAAGATCGGCGGCGATGACGGCGGTCTTGCCGAGGGGCTTGCCGGCGGCATCGATCACGTACCACTTGCGGACGACTTCGGCAGGCTTGACCATAGTCGTGGACATGTGTCTTTTTCCTCCGCATATCTAAAAATATTTTGACAATTTGCACAGCGCCCTATAAACTGGAAAGGCGCTTATCCTTTATAACACAATGGACGGGGCATGTCAATAAGAAATTTAATAAATCAGCCTTTGCCTCCGTATTTCTCGATTTTTCTCATGATACCTCCCGATACCTCGTTTTCAATTTTACGTTTTGAGGCCGCGTTTATGGACAGGAGCGGCAAACGGCCGGGAGATCCGGCGGCTCGTGTCGGAGCTTGGGAAAGCGTCTCCCGCGCGGAAAGCAAAGGTTTTCGGCGCCGCGCAGCGACTTCCGCCTCCCGGACGGGAGCGGGAATAGACTGTTTACGCCTCGTATATATTGTGGTACAATAAACCTATATTACATTATTTTCTACATTATATGGATTCTTGGGAGGATACCGGCCATGGAAAGCGAAAAGACCAGTCTGCTGTTTTTCCAGCACGAGGACAACTGGCAGGACATCAAAAACGCCACGATGAACACGATAGGAAAGACCAGGGGCTCCTATCCCGACTCCAAATGGAAGCATGATCTCATCATGGCCGAGCATTCCCCTATCCGCAAGCTCAAATTTTCCTGGCGGTGGACGAACCTCCCCTACTGGGTCAGCGTCCATTTCGTCCGGCACAAGATCGGCATCGAGCATTTTGTGAAGACTCAGCGCGCCGACCGCACCGGAACGCCCCGGGACGAGCTGCCTCAGGGCGCGCTTGTGAACCACGAGTGCGAGGCCGACGGTCAGGCGCTCATAAACATCAGCCGCAAGCGGCTGTGCAACTGTGCAAGCCCTGAAACGCGGGCGGCATGGCAGCTTGTGAAGGACGCCGTGGCGGAGTGCGAGCCGGAGCTTGCCCGCTGCATGGTGCGCGAGTGCGTTTACCGCGGCTTCTGCCCGGAGATGTTCTCCTGCGGCTTTGCAAAGACCGAGGCGTTTGAAAAGGAACGCGCGGAGTATATGCGGAAAGACTGAGCCGGCGTGGAGAGCAGTCTTACCGGCATGATCGACAGCA
>CAZEXC010000142.1:0-1655 GCA_964516625.1 uncultured Oscillospiraceae bacterium
AGGAGGATCCCCGGTGGACACAAAATATCTCAATGTTTTCAGAACGGTCTATGAAACCAGAAGCCTGAATCAGGCCGCAAGAAAGCTCTTTATCACGCCTCAGGGGCTGAGCAAAAGCGTCCAGCAGTTGGAACAGGAGCTGGGCGTAACGCTTTTTGAACGCAGCAGTCATGGGATGAAGCCTACGCAAAGTGCGGATATCCTGTATGCCCGATCGAAAAGCCTTCTGACCCGGCTGGAGGCCATGGAGCAGGAGGTGCGCCAAGCGGCCCGGAGGACCGAACGGCTGCGCCTTGGCGCTGCCAACGGCGTTTTTAATCTTCTGCCGTTTCAGGCTGTCCTGGATTTTGCCCGGGAGCAGAAGGATGTCCGATTGGAGTTTGGCGAATACTCCAATCAGGAGGTCAAGGATATGCTGCGCAGCGCCCGGCTGGAATACGGGCTGATTGTGGGCGATTGGGACGATTCGGAGGCCGAGACCCGGCGTGTCGGAAGCTGTGATATATGCCTTCTGGTGTATGAGGGGCATCCCTTTTACAGCGAGAAGGAAGTGACCATCGATATGCTTCGGGACGAGACCCTCATCACCATGAACGATAAGTTTCGGATGTATCACGATTTTAACGACGCCTGCCGGGTCAGAGGGTTCAGGCCGAATATCATTGCCCGGACGGCAGATGCCAATTTTCAATACCGCCTCTGCCGACAGCGGCTGGGATTGGCCGTCATCCCGTCGTTTGTGACGGATAACTACAGTATGCGTGGACTGCGGGCCCTCCCGTTCAGGGAAAATCTTCAGTGGGAGGTATATCTGGCCTGTATGCAGGGGAGACAGGAACTTCCCTCTATCGAGCCGCTGATATCCGCGCTAGCGCACAAAAAATAGTTGATGCGCCTCAAGCAGAGGTTGAAACCGCAGCCTCTCCTTTTGTGATATTCTCGTCAATAGAGACAAGACTATTACGATAAGGAGAGAACCATGAAAGAAGAATACAAGATTTTGTTTGAGCCGGTGAAGATTGGCAAGGTAGAGCTGAAAAACCGCTTTCTCATGGCGCCCATGGGCCCGTTGGGGCTGGGCGACGCGGACGGCGCATTCAATCAGCGAGGCATCGACTACTATACCGAGCGCGCCAAAGGCGGCACGGGTCTTATCGTCACCGGCGTCACTTTCTCCGACTTCACCGTGGAGGAGCATTCCTGCCCCGGCGTGCCCGTGCCCACCCGGAACGAGCACCAGTTCGTCCGCACCGGCAAGGAGATGACCGAGCGCATCCACGCCTACGGCTCCAAGATTTTCCTCATGATGTCCGGGGGCTTTGGCCGGGTGTCCATCCCGGAGGATCAGGGGGCGGACAATCCCGTGGCTCCGTCGCCTATCCAGCATCGGTGGCTGGATAAGACCTGCCGGGAGCTGACTGTGGACGAGATCCACCATATTATCAAATGCTTCGGCGAGGGCGCGGCCATCGCCAAGCGCGCCGGCTTTGACGGCATCATGATCCACGCCGTGCATGAAGGCTATCTCATCGATCAGTTCGCCATCTCCATGTTCAACCACCGTACGGACGAGTATGGAGGCAGTCTGGAAAACCGCCTGCGTTTTGCAAAGGAAATCAGGGAAGAGATCGCCAGGACCTGCGGAGAGGATTTTC